>CAZAPD010000001.1:0-38510 GCA_964487115.1 uncultured Thermococci archaeon
CGCTGGATTGTTAGAGCAGACCATCGTCATCAATCCAACTTCCTCAGCACGCCTTATAGCCGCCTCAAGATCCGCCAGAACCATCCTATTCTCCGAATGATTAAGCAAAGTCCCAACAGCCCCAGCCTCCTTCACAGCCTCCGGCAAAACATGCCCAGTATGACTCCCCGGTTTAATAGGATCAACATGCTGCGCAAAAACCGGAATCTCAACCTCCCGGGCAACCCTGTAGAGGTCGGCCAGTTGTGGCGCGACCACGATTGTTATCCCAGTCTCCTTCCAAACCCTCTCAGCAGCCTTAGCTATCTCAAGAGCTCTCTCACCAGTAGCCCCAATGTATGTCTTAAAATTTACCACTATTACCGGCTCCTTTAATTTCATACAAACCACCTCATGCAGGCCTTGTTGCGACTATATTTGCACCCGTGTTCAGGATATTTTCTATTATTACCTGACCAACATGCACGGGTGCTTCAACCTCCACATCCACAAGCTTTTTCATTATCTCTGGTATGAGTTTCTTCGGTACAGGCTTGTCGGTTTTCACCGAAACCGTTGGGAACATTCCCCCTTTCACCTTTACAACACTCATGACAACGCGCTTGGGCTCTGTTACCTCCTGAACAGCGTATTCCTCTCCTCTTGGACATGTGCATCCAGTGACACTGATTATCTTGTCACCTTCCATGACCACTTCTATAGTGCAGCCAAGGGGACATATTATACACGTTAGCTTAAACTTCTTGGTTTCACTCATTTGGAACAACCTCCATCGTAATTTTGTCCCCGGCTTTAGCTATATCCTTCTTTCTCAGCTTTATCCTTATCATCTCAGACGGCTTGACAAAAGGTAACTTCATCTCCTTTCCGATCTCAGGGAAGCGTAGCCTGACATTCTCTTCAGGTTTTGCAACCCTCGCATATATCATCACATCCTTCGCCTCTGAGACGTAATGGGGAACAACAAGCCTGATGTTTCTACCCTTAACGAGCTTTTTCCACTTCATCGCAGGCAGACCTTCATTTTTGACAAATTCATACGCTCCCACTGCCGCCTCTTCTCCCTGTTCGACGACATAATCAACGAGATCATTAATGACGAGTGCATTTCCAGCGACGAAGATTCCCGGAACGGTAGTTTCAAGGTAGCTGTTTACAACCGGCCCCTTCGTTGCAGGATCAATAATGACACCGGCTTTTTCTATAACCTTCAGATACGGCACGAGACCCACTGCCAGAACAACTGTGTCACATTCGAGCTCCTCTTCCGTTCCCGGTATAGGTTTGAGATTCTCATCAACCTTTGTGATGATAACCTTTTCAACTCTCTTTCTCCCTTCTATCCTTGTAACAGCATGGCTCAGGTACAGAGGTATTCCGAAGTCCTCCAAACATTGAACAACATTTCTGGTCAATCCCCCCGGATAGGGCATCAGCTCTATAACAGCCTTAACATGGGCGCCTTCCAGAGTGAACCTGCGTGCCATTATCAGACCCACATCTCCAGAACCTACTATGACTATCTCCTTTCCGGGCATTATTCCATAGATATCCATCATCGTCTGGGCCTCTCCAGCAGTATATATTCCTGCAACCCTGTGACCTGTTATCCCTATCTCAAACATATGCCTCTCCCTTGCGCCTGTGGCATATATAACAGCTTTTGCTTTGATATTTGGAATTCCCTTCTCTGTCACAACCTTCAGAATCCTGTGTCTGTAGGAGTAGGGGAGAATCTCAAGAACATGGGCATTTGTGTAATGGTCAATGTTCATCTCCTCAAACTTTTTAATTAGGCGATAAATGAACTCGGTTCCAGTGAGGTCTTCCCGGAAGTAGTGAAGTCCGAATCCGGGATGAACGCACTGTATTGGTATCCCTCCAATAAACTCCCTGTTTTCTATGAGGAGAACTTTAAGACCAAGTTCCTTTGACTTTATAGCCGCAGCAAGCCCTGCCGGGCCGCCACCGATGACGACGACATCATATTCATTCTGCATTCTCCTTCACCTCCCTCAGGAGGATCTTAACATCACCGATACCGTATTCCGTACCCTCTCCCTTCAGCGTAACCTTCCAGAGAGGGATTCCTGTCTCCCGGGCAATTATGTTTGCTATCCTTATTCTGCAGTATGAGCCCTGACAGGTTCCCGACATGACGCCGCTTCTCATCTTCACACCATCAAGTGTTATAGTTTCCACTCCCATTCTCTTCATGCGATTTATTATATCCACGATGTCTCCCTCTGTTATCGTACGGCACATGCATACAACCCTTCCATAAGCCGGGTTCTGTTTTATCAGCTCGTTCTGTTTCTGGGGAGGAAGTGTCTTAAACCAAAAAGCTTTCCTATAGGGATTCCAGTGAGATTTTTTAGTTAATTTTATACCCAGTTTTCCTTGAATGAGCTCTTCAGCTATATACTGAGCTATTGCTGGTGCAGAAGTTAGCCCCGGTGACCTTATGCCTGCGGCATTTATGAAACCCCATGGGTCATCGTAAGCATCAATAATCCATCTTCCACCGGGTGGTTCCGGCCTCAGGCCAGCAAATGTCCTTATAACCCTATTTCTGGGTGGGAGTTCCTGTATAAGCTTCTGTGCCCACTCCCAGACGAATTCAAGTCCTTCCTTGCTGGTTGAAGTATCTTCCTTTGCATCCTCAGGAAGATCTTGTGCAGTTGGGCCTATCATGAGGCCATCGTTCATCTCGGTGATGACATAGACGCCCTTGGTAATGGGAGTCGGCGTCTGGTGGACTATTCTCGTTACCTTCGGCTCTGCATCATCATCAAAAACAAAATACTCACCTTTTCTGGGATGTATTGTGAAGTAATCTATACCCGCCATCTTTGAAATTTTATCAGCATAAAGGCCAGCGGCGTTTATAACAATATCCGCCTCAATAAATCCTCTGTTCGTTTCAACGCCTTTAACTTCTCCCTTCTCCACCTTTATCCCTATAACTTCCGTTTCCGGATGGAATCTGACGCCGTTTTCAACAGCATTCTCAACGAGAGCTGGAGCTGCCATTGGAGATGACATTAAGCCTGCTGTAGGTGCCCAGAGCGCTCCGGCAGCATTTGGATTAACATTGGGCTCAAGCTTCAGAAGTTCATCGTGGTCGACCAACCTTACTCCCGGAACACCATTTCTCCGAGCAAGCTCAAGGTAGTGCTCTGCAACCTTCATGTCCTCCTCTTCTACAGCTACCATGAGCTCTCCCGGCCATTTGGCAGGTATCCCGAGTTCTTTAGTCCACTGATACCAGATTCTGTTTCCCCTAACGCAGAGTTTTGCTCTGAGTGGATACTTATCAGGATCATCCTCATGACCCGGGTGAATTATTGCCGTATTTGCCTTGCTGACACCCATTCCTGCGTCTGCATTTTTTTCAAGGAGGTGTATCTCCAGTTCTTCATACTGACTTAAAACCCTGGCTATCGAAGAGCCCACAACTCCTGCTCCAACTATAACAACTTTCATGCTTTTTCCCCCAGATGATGGTTAAGAAAAACCAAATAAAAAAGTTGAGAACTAAATTAAATCTCAAACCCAAGATCCTGCAAAACCTTAGCCCAGCCAAGAGATCTTTTAACAGCTTCTTTCCACCCACCGTAAAGCCTTTCTCTGGTCTTTTCATCCATCTTGGGTTCAAACTCTCTCTCAATCTTCCACATCTTTGCGATCTCTTCCTGATCCTTCCAGTATCCAACAGCAAGTCCTGCAAGATACGCTGCTCCAAGAGCTGTTGTCTCTTGTATAACTGGCCTGATGACTTTTGTTCCAAGGATATCCGCCTGGAATTGCATAAGGAAGTCGTTCTTGGTAGCACCACCATCGACCCTAAGCTCGGCTACCTTTATGCCACTGTCTTTCTCCATGTCGTGGAGAACATCCCTTGTTAAATAGGCAATTGATTCAAGAACAGCTCTCGCAAAATGTGCCCTTCTGGTTCCTCTGGTAATTCCGATAACGAGACCCCTTGCATACTGATCCCAGTACGGAGCTCCAAGCCCTACGAAAGCCGGCACGAAGTATACTCCGTCGTTGCTCGCAAGATCTCTGGCTAAAGGTTCAACCTCTGCTGAGACCTCAATTATCTTTAGTGAGTCTCTGAGCCATTGAACCGCTGCTCCTGTGATGAAGATGCTTCCTTCAAGGGCGTATTCAACTTTTCCGTTCAGACCCCATGCGATTGTTGTCAGCAGGTCTTTTGATTTATACGGTTTTTCACCCGTGTTCATCAGCATGAAGTTTCCAGTTCCATAAGTGTTCTTTACCATACCCGGCTTGTAGCATGCCTGTCCAAAGAGTGCGGCCTGCTGATCGCCCGCATCACCTGATATCGGAACCTCAGCTCCGAAGACATCCTTATCAGTATATCCATAAACCTCGCTGGAGGGTTTTGGCTCCGGAAGAATCTCCCTTGGAATGGTGAGAATCTCAAGGAGCTCATCATCCCAGTCCAACTTGTGGATGTTGAATATCATAGTCCTTGAGGCGTTTGAGTAGTCAATGACGTGTGTTTTGCCCCCACTGAGACGCCAAATTAGGAAAGTATCTATTGTTCCAAAGAGAATCTCACCTTTCTCTGCTTTTTCCCTAACTCCGGGAACGTTGTCGAGTATCCACTTGATTTTGGTTCCAGAGAAGTATGCATCTGGAACAAGACCTGTTTTCTCCTTTATCGTATCGTAGTGTTCCTTCTTCAGCTCATCGACAATATCCGCAGTTCTTCTACACTGCCATACAATTGCATTGTATACAGGCTTCCCGGTTTTCTTATCCCAGAGGATTGTGGTTTCCCTCTGGTTTGTAACACCAACGGCAGCTATGTCTTTAGGACTTACACCCGCTTTTTCCATAGCGGTTTTAACTGCCCTCATCTGGGCATCCCATATCTCGTCGGGGTTGTGCTCCACCCATCCCGGTTTGGGATAATACTGAGTAAACTCGTACTGCCCTACTCCCTTGATATTGCTCTCCCTGTCGAAGACTATAGCCCGGGCACTGGTTGTGCCCTCATCAAGCGAGAGTACATATTTTCCTTCTAAATCACCCATATCAAGCCCCTCCTCTCTTCGGTACAAATGGTTTTACCAGATACTTATATATCCACGCTCCCAAAATACCTCCTATTATGGCACCTATGACAGGGGGCCCTATCCAGTACCATCCTGTAAATAGGCCTTTGGTTCCCACGAGCGTTCCAAAGATACGTGGTGAAAGATCTCTTGCCGGGTTAATAGCATACCCACTGGTACCACCAAGGCTGAATCCTATTGAGCCAACAAGCATACCTATAAGCCATGGAGCCATGTTAGAACCCGGACCAATATTCTCTCTGTCCGTAATAGCATACACACCAAGGAGCAATACCATCGTTCCTATTATCTCTGCAACAAAGGCATTAGCTGTTGAAAAATGCCCGACATACTTTCCTGAAATCTCGGATAATGTGTAACCCCATGCAGCTTTGTTAATAATTGAACCCGGGCCGGTACACCATACATTTGGCATTCCAGCTGCTTTTAGACCTTCATAGTAGACAGCATAAACACCTGCGGCACCTAAGAATGCTCCGATAAACTGACCAACGAGATATGCAGGAACCTTGCGCCATGGTAGATCTCCGTTAACCGCCTGAGCTATTGTAACTGCAGGATTTATATGTGCCCCTGAGATCCCACCAACAGCGTAAACGGCCATCGCCACTGCAAAGCCCCAGCCGAAGGCTATTAAAAGCCAGTTATATGCCTGTGGTGCTAAACGTGGCGCCAGTGCTACATTTGCCACAACACCATCACCACCTAAAATCAAAATTGCAGTTCCAATAATTTCGGCAATAATTATTGCCTTGTCGCTTGGTTCTTCGGACATAAACCATTACACCTCCACAGGTCTTTGTATATTATTTTGTAACTTTAAAGATTATAAAGATTATTATTTATGACATTTTAATCTATGAATATTGATTTATAAAACTAAATGTAAAAGTAAGGGGTTATAACATTTTAAAGCGGCTTACATACGAGTATCGAACCAATAAAAGGATGTTAGGTTAGAATATAGAAATCACACGAAATATTTCAAAGACATATCATAATAGTAAAGTGTTATAACATGAAAATCAAGTCCAGAAACAACTAAAAAGTCCACCGAGAAAGATTCACTCGTCATTTACTATTATGTTTTTGAACTCCAAAAGCAATTCCACAAGCTCGTCCCAGCTTAGCTCACGTCCAAAATTCTGCTGGAACTTAAGTTTTTCCTGCTTCAGACGTAGATATGTTTCTTTCTTAAGAGGGATTGTTTTATACCTACTTTTTGGTTTATATACATATCTTTGCAAGGGCACCCGCCCCCTAACTTAATACCAAGAACATAACCCAGTTCTAATATCGATTTTAATATACTTAAAGTTTTTTGTATCCTAACGTATATCATGAAATAAATAACATTTGACGTAATATGCGTTACAACATAGAATAGTCTGACATAACTTCATAACAAATTAAATTATTATAACACTATATTTATAAATATTTGATGCAAAATAAGAGTATAAATAACTCGGAGGCGAAAGCCATGAAGAAATTGATTAACAAACCCGAAGATGTTGTTAAAGAAATGTTGGAAGGAATGGCAGCAGCACACCCCGACCTTATAAAAGTGCATTTTGAACCAAACTTTATCTACAGAACAGATGCGCCGGTTAAGGGAAAAGTAGCTTTGATTTCAGGCGGTGGATCTGGGCACGAACCTCTCCATGGAGGATATGTTGGAAAAGGCATGCTTGATGCAGCCTGCCCTGGAAACGTCTTTACATCCCCCACGCCAGACCAGATGTACGAAGCTGGAAAGGTCGTGGACAGCGGTGCTGGAATACTCTTTATCGTGAAGAACTATACAGGAGACGTTATGAACTTTGACATGGCTGCAGATCTTCTAAGAGCAGAGGGATACAACGTTGAATCTGTTGTCATAGCGGATGATGTTGCCGTCGAGCAGTCCCTCTACAGCGCAGGAAGAAGAGGCGTCGGAGGTACGGTCTTCGCAGAGAAGATTGGGGGTGCTGCTGCCGAAAAGGGATGGCCGCTGGAAGAGGTAAAGAGAGTTGTCCAGAAAGTGGCTGACAACGTTCGTTCTATCGGAATTGCCCTGACCCCATGTACCGTCCCGGCTGCAGGAAAGCCCACATTCGAACTCGAAGAGGATGAGTTCGAGTTTGGAATTGGCATTCACGGAGAGCCCGGAAGAAAAAGGCTCAAAATGAAGCCAGCAGATGAGATAGTGCAAATGATGATGGATGCTATTCTCAAGGACATGCCACTGGAGAAGGGAGACGAAGTTGCGCTTTTGGTCAATGGAATGGGTGGAACTCCCCTCATGGAGTTATACATTGTAAACAGAAAGGTTAGCCAGATTCTGGATGGCATCGGGGTCAAGAGATATAAAACATTAGTTGGGGACTATATAACCTCCCTTGAAATGCAGGGAGCTTCAGTAACAGTCTTAAAACTTGACGATGAGTTGAAAGAATTGTTAGATGCACCGGTGCATACCCCTGCCTTAAGATGGGGTATTTGATTTTTTATTCTTTATTCTTTGGGTGGTTAAGATGATGTACGATACAGAGTATTTCATAAGGTTTGTAAATATATTTGCAAAGTATCTCGCGGAGAATAAGGAGTACCTAACACAGCTGGATGCTGCTATCGGCGACGGAGATCATGGCATAAACATGGACAGGGGAGCCAAAGCCGCTCTGGATAGGCTGAGCTCAATCAATCCCAAAACTCCGGGCGAGGTAATGAGAACGGTAGGAATGGCACTGCTGTCAAGTGTCGGTGGAGCAGCAGGGCCACTATATGGTACAGTATTCATGAGGATGAGCATAGCCTTCAGGAACAATGACAAAATTGACGATAAAGGTCTGGTTTCAGCCTTGGAACAGGCTTTACTCGGAATAAAAGGGCTGGGAAAGGCAGAAGTCGGAGATAAGACTATGGTCGACGTATGGGAACCAGTAGTCAATTTTCTGAAGGAAAACATTGAAAACGGCAGAACACTGCCAGAAATCTGTGCAGATGTTGTAGCGTTAGCAGAGGAACGTATGAAAGCAACAATTCCACTTCAGGCCAGAAAAGGTAGGGCATCATATCTTGGCGAGAGGAGCATCGGGCATCAGGATCCCGGAGCAACCAGCTCATATTACTTCTTCAAGAGTCTGTGTGAGGCTATTGGGGGGGAGTAATCTTGCTCTCGATTTTAATTCTTTCACACAGCCCAGAGATTGCCAGGGGATTAAAAAATATGTGTCTCCAAATGGCCCCGGATGATGTCATTATTGAGGCGGTGGGGGGAACAAAAGAAGGCAATCTGGGTATTGATGCTGAACTTGTCCTGAATAAGTTGCAGGAGTTGATAACCAACAGTGATGGTGTAGTTATATTGGGAGACATAGGGAGTACAATTCTGGCAGCTAAAAATGCTTTGAATATGCTGAGTTCTCCAGTCAATGTGTGCATAGCCGATGCTCCCCTCGTCGAGGGTGCTGTCATAGCCTCCATTGAAGCATCGTTAGGTTCACCGTTGCAGGAGGTTGTAAAAAAAGCAGAGGAAACTAAGTTCGTTAGCAAACTCTGAGGTGATTCCGGTGGGAAGGATCGTTAAAAGAGTGACTGTCACAAATCCCGAAGGATTACATGCACGACCAGCAGGGAAACTCGTCAAGCTGCTGTCAGGAGTAAAAAGCTCTGTTACAATAAAATACAAAGGCAAAGAGATTAACGCAAAAAGTGTTCTGAGTGTTATGGCCCTCGGTATAAATCCCGGAGAGGAAATAGAAATAATAATCGAAGGTGAAGATGCTGAATCAGCGTTGAAGATAGTTGAAGGTGTTGTATGTGCAGACAGAAATTAAAATCCAGGTCAATGCCTCAAATATAGTATCCGAAGGTTATGCTTACGGTGCCCTCAAGTGCATTAAGAGGGCTGATTTCTCTTCTGATGAAAAACCTTTAATTGATCTGGAAGAATTAAAGAAAAGTGCAAAGGATCTTGAGGTAAGGATAAAGAGAGAATATGGGAGCTCTGATGTACTTGGCGAGATTGGTGAGGTCCATATAATGATCCTCAAAGATCCTCTCCTATGGGAGGAATTTGAGAAAAAAGCCCAAGATAAGGGAGGAAAACTATCTGCCAAAGATGTTATGGATGTTAGAGATTATATAATATCCCTTCTGCTATCGAGCGGCAATCCCCTGATTCAGGAGAGACAGTACGATATCAAGGATCTGTTTAACGCTCTTCTCTCAGGAGCTGTGCACTCAAAAATTAACCAAGGTGATGTTATTTACATCGATGAGCTCTATCCATCCGATGTCGTGGCATTTCACGATGCCGGTGTAGGGGCCATCTTGAGCAGAAAAGGCTCTCCTACAGCCCATGCATCCATTTTGACTCAGGCTCTTGAAATTCCATATATCTATGGTGTTCCGCCCTTAGATGAATACTGTGATATGAAAGTCTTCGTTGATGCCGTCCATGGGGAGATAAGGATAAACCCCGGAGACGTCAAGAAAATAATGACAATTATTAAAGAATATGAAGCAGAGAAACAGACCCTGAAAAAATATTCCGCAATGCGATTTGATAATATTAAGGTCATGGCAAATATAGGCTTCCTTCAGGAGATAGATGTTGCAAGAAAAAAAGGAGCGGACGGAATCGGACTTTTTAGAACAGAATTCCTCTTCCTCAATAGAGCCCAACCTCCATCAGAAGATGAGCAGTTTCTGGTATATAAAAAAGTACTTGAAGCGTTTTTCCCGGACAAGGTTATCATCCGGCTGTTAGATGTCGGAGGGGATAAATTTGTTTCCTATCTCAGGCTTCCAGAGGAGGAGAATCCTTTCCTTGGAGTACGGGGCATCAGAGCTCTGATGGAAAATGAGGAGATATTGAGAACCCAGCTGAGGGCTTTAATACGAGCATCGGAATATGGAAATCTGGGAATACTCATTCCCATGGTATCAAAGCCGAAAGAAGTTGCTTACGTTAAGAAACTCATTGGAAAGATCACAAAGACAGTTGAGTCCTATGGGGACTTTACCCTCGGTATAATGGTTGAGGTTCCATCAGTAGTCTTTTCAATTGAAAAATTTGTTGATCAAATAGATTTCGCAAGCATAGGTACAAATGATCTAACCCAGTATATATTCGCTGCCGACAGAATGAATCCAGATGTCTCGGAGTACTACAACGATGAAGATGATGCGGTGCTTACTGCTGTAAAACTCGTGGCTGAAAAAATGCTGGAGGCAGGAAAGCCCATTGGAATCTGTGGAGAACTTGCAGGAAAGAGGCACATGACCAAAAAGCTCGTGAGCTTTGGTATATCATCACTCTCCGTTGCACCAGCAAAAGTGCCCAGAATAAAAAAAGCAGTCTATGAAGCGATTAAATAAAAGAGAAAAGAATCACTTCACAGGTTCAAATCTGTCGCTGAGCTTCTTAAGAACCCCTGGCAGGGTTGTGTATTCCATTTCTTCAAGTGGAAGTCTGTGGGGTTCAAATGGTCCATGCCTGCGCATGTAGTCAGTAATTTCGAGTGCCTTCTGCCGAGCCCAATCAAAGGCAGGGTCATCAAAGAGGTCGACCGGGCCAATAAGTTTTCCTTCAGAGTTTATCTGCCAGCCGAGTGCAACAACCCTCGGAGGTCCATCGAATCTCGTTGGATTTGAGTATCTGAGGGGAACGGGCATTATTGGACCATTGTGAGAACCCCTCATCCAACCGCTGACCAGTTCAGGGAATGCAAATGGTTCGAGAACCTCGCCAAGAGCTGGAAGACCACTCTGGGCCCTAACAATTGCCACAGGGTCGTCCTTGCCAACGTACTCTCCGGCAATCTGGTAAAGTTTCTCCGTACTTACAACAGCAACTGGCTCGTTTTTGTCTATTTTGTGGCCTTCCTTTGGAAATACACGTTTGATGACATACCTCGATTTTGCACCTATAAGTGCCAACAGATCGTAGAGCTCCTCAGGTGTGTTTAAAATAACACGTTTATGCTCTTTGATGTCCCAGACCTCGAAGCGGAAGCCCATGTGCATGTTGGGATCTATTATAAGCCCTGCAGTGTTAAATGGATCTGCAAACATCCTGAATATCGGAAGGTTAAAAGCCCCCGGTTCGGTCTTATCCATGTGGAAAGTAACAATTGGCTCACTCTTTCTGAGTGTTATCTCTATCTCAGCTATGCCGGGCCCCATTCCTCTTATGTTCCCACTGAAAGCATCTTTAAGTAAATCCTGCCCAGCACCATAGAGACCAAGCTCTTTGGCAACCTCAGTCCCCTCTTTAAATGCATCCCACGCGAGGCCGTGGATTTCTTCACTGTCCACGCCCTTTTTGTGCGTCATGATAAGCTGGAGGTCGTCTCCACAATGAGTTACATAGAAATCTACAAGAATTCCATCTTCCCTTGCTCTACTGAGAACTTCTTTAGCCTTTTCAATAAGAGCAGGGTGGACACTTGAATGTCCGGGCCAGCCACCTATGTCTGCCTTAATTACGCTAACTGTTATTTTCTCCCCAACAGCCATTGATATCACCCCACCATTTTTACTATTTTAGATTTATAAAATTTTATCATGCTAAAATATATCACCCCTGATGATATAGTTATGAATAAAGAAAAAACTCATAATGCCCATGAAAAGTGGAATCAGCAGATATCGGTCCATCCAAACTCTTCTTTTGCCACTTGAATAAGCTTCTTAAGTTCCTCTTTCTTTATATTCACACTGCTGCTGGCCCCCACAAGAGCGATTATCCCATGAACCTCCTCCTGAACCTGAATGACGTCATCACTCACCTTAACGACCCGGAGCTCCCTTCTGGCAGTTTCTCCCTCGCCTATGTAAAACTTGTCATGGCCTATCCTAATCGGCTCCTCCACAGCAACCACCTCGTAATATTTTTGTAAGTCAAAGTTAATAAAACTTCCGTCCGGCAGGCTATTTAGTTTCATCCATATTACCTAAGCAACACTCAACTTTTGAAGAAGATTTTTAGACATAACGCATCACTCAAATAGAGTAATCAACATCCTCAAAATCTTAGAAACGTTCCAATGGCCTCACTGTTTCTTCTCAGGTAAAATTGATATAAACAAAGCCCAACATAAAACTTATAAATGCAGTCTCGATTAGGTGTAAGTGGATGGGGGCATGGTGTAGCCTGGTCCATCATCGCGGGCTCCAGAGGTGTGAAGAGTTGCGGGTTTGCTGATTGGGGATGAGCCTTTGGAGCTCTGACCCGGAGAAACCCGCGGACCGGGGTTCAAATCCCCGTGCCCCCACCATTCTCATAAATTTCGTATATAGTAGAAAGGTTATTAAGGGACTTCTTCGATATATAATCCAAGGAGATTATGATGAGAATTGGCTGGAAGGTTGTAATTGTTTTTCTAATGATATCTGCCCTTGATCTTATCACGACTTCCTATGGTCTCTCCATTGGACTCATCGAAGGGAACCCTCTAATCAGTTCAGGCGGTAAACTCTCACTCTGGAGGTACTTGATTTTCACCATGATTGGAGCACTGATACTTTTGCCGTACTCCTACTATAATAGATACATAAAAACAATCCTCGCAGGGATGATAGTTCTCAAAGTTTTTTCCCCACTTAACAATTTGTTCCTAATACTCCTACACGCTCCCTGAATTCGGGCTCATCCAATTCCTCGCTTCATCATTGATGAAATACAAAAATCAGAAAGGAGAACGCCAATCATTGCCCGAACTAAAGCTCTTCCTTCACAGTGACAAACGATACCATAGTAACGGTTTGCTCAATACCTTTCACATCTCTCAACCTATCGACAACAATTTTTCCTATCTCTTCGGCTCCAGGGGCTCTGACTTTAATCAGCAAATCCCATTCACCTGCAATTATATGCACTTCATAGACTCCCTCAAGCTGGGCAATCCTTTTAGCAACTTCTTTCTGACTTAGTCCTGAATCCGGGTCATATCTGGCCAATATAAATGCAGTAGTTCCCAGATTTAACTTTTTATAATTGGGTTTTATTGTGAATTTTTCTATGACCCCTTCATCAACAAGTTTTTTTATCCTATAATGAACAGTAGTTCTGGGTATCCCCAGTTTCTTACTAAGTGTGGCTATGTTCTCTCTGGCATTTTCTCTGAGTTCTTTCAACAACTTTAAATCAGTTGTGTCCAGTGCTGTAACCATTTTCATCCCCATTGTCATTTATCCAACTGCTCTCATAATTTTTGACAGTATAATACTATATAAGGTTTTCTTTTAGCCATTCTGAGAAAGCCTTAAAAGCTTTACCCCTGTGGGATATCCTATTCTTTTCTTCAGTTGTCATTTCGGCAAAGGTTTTACCGAAGCCTTCTGGCTGGAAAATCGGATCAAAACCAAAACCACCACTACCACGTTTTCTGTGGATTATTCTGCCAGATGTTTTCCCTGTAAATTTATGTATTTCCCCATCATAGTATGCTATGACACTTTTAAAATATGCTTTCCTATTTTCTATCCCTTCAAGCAATTTTAAAATTCCCTCATTCCCCAAAGTTCTATAAACATAGGCAGAATAAACTCCAGGAAAACCGTTCAAGGCTTCTATGAAGAGACCAGAATCGTCAAGGAAGAATGGACACCTAATCTTATCCTTAAGCCAATTAATCCCAAACTCAGCGACTTCTTCCAGAGTATTTGCCTGAATCTCCGGATATTCAACTTCCTTTTGAATTATCCTGACACCCAAGGAGGAAAAATATTTCTTTGCCTCTTCAACTTTACCTTTATTTGATGTGACAAAAATCATTTTCATGAAATCACCCAAAAAAGAACAGAAACCGAAAATAAAAAGCTTTTCAATCAACAGCATATCCAATCTTCTTAACAAGTTCTCTCCTTTCTTTCTTTTGTTCTTCCGTTTCAATTTTAGTTGCAGCTTTGCCATCAACTATCCCAAGGACAGCTCTCCCGAGTTCTGTTTCCGCAACTATAAGCTGGAGAGGATTTTCACTGGCCCCATAGATCATTGCAACAGCTGGATGTGATTTTATAGTGCTGAGAACATTTATTGGAAAAGCATTTCTCATGAGTATTACAAACACATGCCCCGCTCCTATTTTTAGGGCGTTCTTTGCAGCTAACTCTTCAAGTTCCTTGTCATTCCCTGTAAATCTTGTGAGCTGGGGCTTTGCTTCATTCATGGCGATCCCGAATTTTATCCCTGGGACCGTCGTAAGGAGAACCTTTGCAAGATCATCAACTGTGAATATCGAGAAATTTCCCTGCCCAATTATTGCTTCGACTCCTGCAGGTTTCTCTATTTCCACGACCTCTATCTTCATGACCATCACCGCAAATATTTAATAGCCTCTTCCATATAACTTTTCCTGTGAGGTTAAATGGGTAATGTAAATATGGAAGAGCTTGAATTTCTCGTGGAATTGCTAAATAAATACCCCAGAGAAAGCCTCAGAAAAATAGCTGAAAAGGAAGGGGTTGATTACTACAGGCTTAAACGGATTTATGATAAATATTATGAGAAATACACCCAGGTAAGTGCTATATACAACATTTCAAGGATAGGTTTAAAGAGTTTTGTTGCTTTTCTTTCAGTACCTCGAAGTGATCTCCGAACAGTTGCATGGCAAATGTTCCAGAATCCATTCATTGTATATCTGAATGCTATGTTTGGCTTCAAAAATGGTATCTCAGCTATCCTCCATATTCCAAAAGACCAGACAAAACTGATAGGAGAACTCCTTGCAAAATATTCGGATGATTACGAATACTATCTAGTGCGTTCATATCCCCCGTCAAAAGAAGACGACGCAAAAAACTGGAATCTGAGCTACGATTATGCCGTTCTGATGGATATTCTAAAATGGGATGCAAGAACCCCGATGAAAAAAATTTCAAAGATCTTGGGAAAAACAAGACCAACAATAAGATACATGATAAACCGTCTTAAAGAAGAAAAAATCCTCGTTAGATTTGAGGCTAATATAGATACTCCCGCTTATGACCGTGGAGTTCTTGGGATAGCAAACGAAATTAGAGACGAAATGTTAGAAAAATTTAGAGAACGAGAAATCATGATAGGGAGCCTAAAACCAAAGGGATATATAATAGAATGGTTCTTCTCTTCAAAAGAGGACTTAGGAACTAAACTTTTCGAATTTAGTAATTATGTGGAAAAAGTGGGAATTGAGTATTTTGATATCTTAGAAGATTTAGAAAAAAAGAGGAAGTACTACAGATTTTCTAAAATGGTAAAGAAAGACGGAAGTGGATACCGTTCAATCTTGGAGTTTTAGATTTTTGATACCAACCGGTTAGTCCATTATACAAAACTCCATACCAAGAGGATCACCACTGGCTTGATACTCCAATGCCCTACAGTCATGGCAGATATACTTAAATGGACACGAACTGCATGTTGCGATTTTATCTTTTGTTAGCTTCCAGAAGTTTTTAAGTCTCTTTTTTCTTAGGATGTTTTTTAAGTTCAATTTTTTGGCATCAGCAACCACAAAATTCCTGAGCAATGGGCACGGAAGTGCATAGCCATCAGCTGTTATAGCCAATGTTCCTGCAAGACAGTCATGATATTTAGAATTACTTGGACTTAATGTGCGCTTAAGCTCAATAATGTTAAAATCTATTTTCCTGAGAGAACCCGGATAAAGTATATCAACATAGACCTCACCCGGGAAGTTGACATCAGTTTTTTCAAGTTCCATATACTGCTGATACGTGCTAATTACCAACGCTCCATAAGCCCAACTGTAGTCCTCAAGCTTTCTGAGATTGGCTTTTGAATATTCAAGTTCGGCTATTATCCTAACATCTTCCACGGGTGTAACTTTATCCATGTCATTGATTCTAACAACGGCATAAACCTCCGGAATGCCAATAGAAGCGGCATAATTTGCCATCCTTATCAGATATCCAACGCTGTCATAATTCGTGAGATAAAGCTCTTTTCCTCTTTTAGAGCCAAACTCTCTTATCAGTTCCTGCACTCTCTCCACACTTAGAGGTTCTCTTCTCAAGATGAATCTGTTGTTTCCTATGCATCCGATTGATCTTGGTATTCCTTCAATCTCGGAAAATTTGCCCTTTCCGGAACCTAATTGAATTATCAATCTTTCGAGCTTACCAGAATGTTTTATATAACTCCATGGAGGCTTTCCTACGGCTGCTATGTTAAGATGTTTTCCCATTTCTATCTCGGTCATATTATCATATACAACCCTCTCCATTTAACTCACCAAGAAAAAATGGGCAAATTTGTATATATACTTTTTCTATACGGATTTTGCTTACCACTGTATTTAGTTTGCAAAAAGTGTAGAGAACGTAAATGTACATTAATTTATCTTCACATGCTTTTCTCCTTCAATCCAAAACGTTCCCTCATCAGTTATTTCTTTCTTCCAAACTGGAACTCTTCTCTTAACCTCATCAATTGTCCATCTACAAGCATCAAAGGCTTCTCTACGGTGTTTCCCAGAAGCTACAATTAGTATTGTATCCTCCCCAATTTCAAGCTCTCCATATCTGTGCCATATAAGGATATCCTCAATAGGAAATTTTTCCATAGCTTCCTCTCTGATGCGCTCCATCTCCGCCACTGCCATCTCTTCATATGCTTCATAAATCAGCTTTTCTACTTTCTTTCCATAATTTTCATCCCTAACTTTCCCTAAAAAAATGACTATCCCTCCAACTTTTGGGGAAGAGACTAATTTAATGGCCTCCACAATGTTGAAATTATCTTTTAGTAATCTGCACTTCATCTATCTCACCTACCTGAGTTCAATAACTTCAAATGCATTGCTGGCCAAGTCCACGATAAGGAGCTTATTTGCCAGCGGCTCACCTACCCCTGTTATCAGTTTTATGACTTCAACCACTTGCAGAGTTCCAAGGACACCTGCAGTAGCTCCGAGTATTGGGAATTTCTCTTTTTTCCTCTGGACATTGGGAAATATCTCCCTTAGACTCTTGGTTTTCCCCGGTATTATTGTTGTTATTTGGCCGTAAAGCCCTTCCACCGCAGCATGGATGAGAGGGATTCCTCTTTTATGAGCATATTCATCAAGTAAATACCGCGTCTCAAAGTTATCAAGGCAGTCAACAATAACATCTACACCACCAAGAATTCTATCAATATTTTCCCGTGTAAGACGACCTACAAATGTTTCAATTATTATATCAGAATTAAAATGTTCAAGTTTCCACTTGGCTGAAAGGGGTTTAGGATTTTGCCCCAAATCATCTTCCCAATGAAGTATCTGCCTATTGAGATTGCTTAGCTCCGGGGTTTGTTCATCTATTAAAAGGAGATTAACACCGGCGGCGGCAAGATAATATGCCACCGGACTTCCAAGACCACCAACCCCAACAACTGCAACCTTGGAGTTCTTCAGTTTCTCTTGCCCCTCCTTTCCAAATATCATAATTTGTCTGTCATAACGCTCAATTTCTTTATTACTGAGCATTTTAACCACCGCTCACGGGTGGAAATAGTGCCACAACATCGCCATTACTAAGGTGATCATCAAAAGATACATACCTTCCATTTTTTGAAACATTAACATCCGCATCCTCATTCTGAGCAAAAACTTCATTTTTAAGTTCGGGATGTCTCTCTTTCAGTATTTCAAGTAAATCCACAACCCGTATCCCTTCTGGAACTTCAAGTTCTTCCTCACTAACCCCCACTATAGATCTGAATCTGGCAAAATAACGTACCTTAATTTTCATTGCATCCACCAATTAAACTTGATTGGAGAGGTTAAAAGAGTTTACGGGATAATGTTACCATGGTACGCTTTTCCATCCCATCTTATAAGCAAAGTAATTGGCTCCCCAGTGGATAAATGGTGAAATCACAAGAAGGAATATAATCTGGCCAGAGTCAAGAGTTTTGATTGGATAAGCAAAGGCCAGAGCAGAGATAAGAAAGCCGAGCTGGTCTAAACCAATAGCAGGATGTCCCCTTGGAAGATTTGCTCTTCTTTTGAAAAAGCTCCCAACCAAATCTCCAAAAAGAGCACCAAAAGAGAGTGCGAAGGCGAGGAGAATGGCAGTATTGGCAGAACCGTAGAAGTGGGGGGTTACAAAGTATTGAATTGCTCCAACAGCAGTTCCAATCGCAACCCCACCAATAAATCCTCTCCATGTTTTCCCATCACCCAAAATTCTCCTCCCATCTTTCCACGTTTTTCCACCATCTATTGGTTTCCCTCCCCCCACCAAAACAGGGGAGGCATTGGCAAAGTAAGCCGGGAGGATGTACCAGAACGCCCAGAGGAGTGATTTCATCAGATCACCGCTCTTTCTATACTCTCCAGCTTTTAAATATTTGCTCGGCTTTTGATTTTCTCTTCAATGCATCCCAACAAGATCTCCAAAATCTCTTCCTCTTCTACATGCTTTAGAAATATATTAACTATCCTTTCAGTTATTGCATTCCGCTTAAGAGCAAACTCTATCCTCTCCCTTATCTTCTCAGCCTCTTCGCTTTTATCTCCTTCAACAGCTCTAAGAGCTTTCAAAAGGCTCTCCCGGGTTTGCTTAACATCCTCCGCGATCTTTTTATAATATGCTTCTTTACGCCACTCCCGGATATTCTTTATGGCAGTGAAATATGCCTTTTTGTCACCCGGCTTTTTCACCCTCTTTACCAGACCAATGCTTTCAAGAAGTTTCAAAGCTGTGCTCACATGGGAATGTGAATATCCGGTTCGCCCTGCTATTTCTCCCAAACTTAACGGTTCATCTTCGAAAAAAAGCACTCCGTATATGTATCCATAAAGTTCATTCAGTCCAAATTTACGAGCGGTATTCGCAAAATGTTCCATCATAATTCGTTTGGCATCTTCAACTCCCATCTTACACACCTCTCCCCTCTTACACATAACTGACCTTTAATAAGTTATAGCCAAAAGTTTTTTAAAGTTTTATATATAAAAAACTTTCGGAAATTTCCGAAAGTTGGGTGAGGAAAATGGATATACTCAGAAGCATCGCAAGGATTATCGTTAAATACAGGATTGCATTCGGATTGATGACGGTCTTCCTTTTAGTGGTCTCAATATATGGCATACAAAACCTTCAATTCGAAAGTGATCTCTATAAGGAACTCCCCCAAGACTTACAATCAATTAAAGATTATGAAATCCTCCAAAATGAGTTTCAAGGAGGAGACAACGTCATCATAGTTGTGAAGATATCGAATATTGAGGAAGGAGGGGTTTATGATATCAGAGATCCAAGAGTCATCAAGTCAATATATGACCTTGAACAGAGACTCAAAGAACATCCTTACGTAAGTGAGACCATGAGTATAGCTGATATATTCATTAAGACCCTCGGTAGACTGCCTAAGAATGAAAGAGAAGTTAAATTTGTTCTAAATGCATTGCCTGAAGACGTTAGAAACCAGCTGATAAGTTCGGATTATACAATGACAATCATTGCTGTGACAATAAGCAGGGATAAAAATCCCACGGTTCTTGCCAGAGTTTATGAGGATATTGAAAGGGATATTAAAGAAACAAACTTTCCAAGAAATGTTGAGGTTACTCAGACAGGTTCAATTGGAATAACGTACAAGATTATGGCACTTTTGCAGAGTGATTTAAACAAAACAATGGGAATAGCGTTTATCATGGTGATTCTTCTTCTTATATATTTCTATCGTTCTCCAATAAAAGCCCTCATACCTTTAACACCACTAACCTTCGGAGTTGCAATGACATTAGGATTCATGGGGCTTGCAAATATTCCCCTCGGGATAGCAACGACAACAGTAGGTGCCATGATAGTTGGAATGGGAATAGACTATGGAGTGCACCTTACAAACAGATATTATGAAGAGCGGAAAAAAGGAAGAAGCATTGAAGAATCGGCAGAAGAAGCCATTGCCGAGACAGGAAAAGCTCTACTTGGAGCTGCGCTCACAACAATAGCAGGATTTGCAGCTTTAAGTTTTTCCATATTGCCAGCACTCCAGAGATTGGGATTTGTTTTAATCGTCGGGCTAACTCTGGCGGCACTCAATGCTGTCGTTGTAACTCCAGCCATCATAATGATCGAAGAAGATCTCACAAAGTTACTGAAAGGACATCATGAAATACCCGAAATTAGAGCATATTCTGGAATCCTAGCTAAATGCTTCAGTTTATTGGGTAAATCCATAAAGAATCACCCAAAACGATATCTGATAATCGTTGCTATTCTAACCCTGATATTTACGTATGGGGCAACTCAGATAACCACAGAAGTCAGAATGGATAAAATGTTACCTCAAGGGATTCCCGAAATTCAAGCTATAAATGATGTTATCAACGAATTCGGAGGTATGGATGAAGTTGACGTGATAGTTCAAGCTAACGATGTGAGAGATCCTGATATCGTGAGGGATATATACCGTTTTGAGGAGTCTATTCTTGCAGATTCATATTATAACAATGCCTTTGAGAGTCAGAGTATTGCCGATGTTGTTATTAAAAAATACGGATATATACCTGAAGACAAAGAAAAAATTGCTGAGGCTTTAGAAGATTCCAATTTAATAACCGATGACTATTCAATGACACTTCTGAAGTTTAAAGGAAACTTCATGGGGACGACCCAAAGTGATTTTAACAGGATAATGCGTTATTTTAAGGAGGAAAGTGCCAATGCTGATTTTCCTCCCGGAGTTAGTGTTAGGATAACGGGAG
Source organism: uncultured Thermococci archaeon (assembly GCA_964487115.1). Lineage (GTDB taxonomy): Archaea > Methanobacteriota_B > Thermococci > Thermococcales > Thermococcaceae > Thermococcus. Next base: position 20,804 of record CAZAPD010000001.1, read on the forward strand.
AGAGCTATATCAATTATGTCCTTAATGAACTTACAAATAGGGATATACCAAGAATATCCACCTACGGGACACTTTTTGTCATTATCATTGTCCTCCTCCTCTTTAGAGACCCAAAAACTTCCATGGCAATGATATTGCCGATGTTTCTGGGAGCGCTGTGGACTATTGGATTCATGGGCTTAGCGAAAATACCCTTTGATCAGACATTGGCCGGTGTTATATCAATGATAGTTGGTCTTGGAGTTGATTACGGCATGCATCTAACCCACAGATTCAAAGAAGAACTGGAAAATGCAAATCCACATCCAATAGTAACCGCTGTTGAAAACGTTGGCCCGGGAATCTTAGTGGGTGCTCTTACAACCGCTGGAGGATTTTTGGCACTTTTATTCGGTGACCTTACCCCAATTCACAATTTTGGCAAAGCTCTGGCATTTGGAATATTCGCCTCTATGACAGCGGCATATCTCGTCACTCCCTCACTATTACAATTATTCTATAAAAAGGAAATTGGAGGTGGTAGAAAATGAAAAAAATATTTGGAATTTTCATCGGATTGATGCTGCTTTTCAGCATATTGAGCTATGCATATGCCTCTGACAGCGTTTTACTATTTGAGGGGTATATAGATCGTGGGGATGCACTCCTCGTAGGGCCTCTTGTTATTTCATTGGTGGATACTCAAAAAGACTACTTGCATGATGAATACTACGCGTTTATAGCCATTGTCAAAGACGGGAAGGTTCTTAACGCAGAATACAAGACAATATACGTTCCCAACCCAGATAAAATGAAAGAACTTTTATCAGATCCTCTGTTCCTTATGGCCTTAGCAGATACCATGGGGTATAACATTACCAAGTGCACACAATACGAAAACAATACAATTGAATTCCTGAATTGTGTATCATCAACTCAAGCAGCTTTTTATCAGTGGCTTCAGAATGCTCCCCCTCAAGAGTTGGGGGATGCCGTTATAAAAACAATTGAGGAACATCCCGAGCTTGGTTTGACCAAACAAGATGTGCTGATGCCAATAACCTATCCCAACCTCACTCCCGTAAAAGAAAATGAAACAATAACAGTGAAAGTAGATGATCAGGTTGTTGAACTGACTGTACTTCAGGTTTATCCTAACGGTGCCAAAATCAGCATAAGTGGTCCAGTTTCATGGAGAGTTTCAACTGCCCCAGCATTGATTACAACATCTGTCACTGCCCCCCAAAGTGCCAATCCTGGTGAAACAGTTACCATAAAAGTGCATTTAAAAAATCAGGGGGCATTGAAAGCTCGTTATATAAGTGTTTTTATATCCCCGGCACCGGTAGGGATTAATCAGAGTAGTTCCATTGGGACAGCATTATCACAGATTCTGAGCCAGAGTGGTCTGTCTCAGGGTGTATGGTATCCTGAAGGAAGTGCAGTTCAGTATGTGGAATATTTGGAAGGAAAGGAAGAAACAACTTTAAAATTCAATATTAAAATAAATGAAAATGCGAAACCGGGAATATACCCCCTATATGTCAGTGTAGTGTATTTCGCCCAAGTTGGTATGGATGCCCATATAAAGATGATCCAAAGCTTCAATTATGTAGGGATAACCGTTGCCAGAGAAAATGAGGCAACATTCGTTATAGAGAACCTCAATAAACCCTCAATAACCCATCCGGGAGATAACTTTAATGTGCAACTAACACTGAAAAATTTGGGAGAAGAGGAAGCAAAAAATGTTCTGATTCAGATTCAACCTCAGCTGGAAATACCGAGCAATACTCAGGAAATAAAGAACACCGTCAAGGCCATCCAGTCACCAATACTGGTGGAAAGCGGCTCCAGTGAGGTATATCTTCCTGTTGTAAATCCAAATGAAAACAAGAAGGTTACCTTTAAAATGCATGTGAGTGAAGACGCAAAAACTGGAAGCTATCCTGTAAAAGTAGTGGTAAGGTATTACAGTGGAAATTCAAAGGATGAAAGGGAGCAAACGTTTGTCTTCTCCATTAATGTGGTAGAAAAGAGGGAAGGATTCATTGAAATTAAAAAAGTTGAGATTACACCTAAAAAAATAAGTCCTGGAGATAGTTTCACGGCAAAATTCATAATCCAGAATGTAGGTGGGGAACCTGTAAAATCCCTCAGTTTAAAGATATTATCCTACAAAGTTTCGGTTCAAGGAGAAATTAAAAAAGTAGATTTATCCTCACTTTCCCAGCTTCCCATTCAAGGTAGCGAACAACTCGCTCAAAATCTACAGAGTGCTCTTAATCAAATAATGCGGGAGTTGGCCAGACAGAATATAGATGCATTTTTACCTCTGGGTGAAGACAATGTGAAATATTTAAGCGAACTGAAACCCGGAGAAAATGCTACAGTGGAATTCCAAATCAAAGCAAATGACAAGCTTGGAACCGGCATATATCCATTAAGAATCGAAATTGATTATTTAACCGCACCAAATGATCAAGAAATAAAAGATGAAAGGCTTGTTGGAATAGATATAACAGGAAAAGAGAAGCTTATCATTTCAAAAATCTCTACATCCCCCACGAGAGTCCTTCCCGGAACCAGCAATGTGGAGGTAGATTTAGAAGTGGAGAATATCGGAACTGGAACCGCCAGAACAGTGTTACTAAAACCAGTCCCCCAGGGTCCCTTTAAATTAAGTGCAACCAGCGAACAAATTATCAATCTTGGAAGTTTAGGAAAGGGGGACTCCGCAAAAGCCAGTTTTAGAATAGATATTGCAGAAAATGTCACAAGCGGGGTACATGAACTGCCTGTGGAGGTAACGTACACTGATGAGGTCGGAAATGAAATGCATTTGAAATTAAACATTCCAATAATAATCTCATCTAAACCAAACATACAGATAACATCCGTCAGTTTCTCCCCACAGCCCCTTCAGGGTAAGGATGTAAAAGTATACCTAACTCTGAAGAATACTGGGGGAGAAAAAGCAGAGAGTGTGGTTGTGGAAGGTGTTATCAAAGCCAGCCAGCCCTTTACATTGACTAAAAGAACAGATTATGTTGGAACCTTAGAACCCGGGAAAGAAGGTCAGGGAGTTATAGAAATGAGTATTGATAGCAATGCAATACCCAAAAACTACAGAGTCCTGATACGCATACGTGCCGTAGGTGACAAAACACAGGGGGATGACAACGTCTATGTTTTTGAACGAACCATTGATATTCCGGTGAAGGAAAACACCAAAACTAAAAACAATCTAAAGTTATTGGGAGTTCTCGTTGGAATGGCAGTTGTTATTGTTACTCTATACACATACAAGAGACGCAGTTAATCCCTTCTTTTATTTTTCGAAAGTTTTAAACACTTTAACTGAGATATAAAAATAATGGGGTGGATAAAAATGGGTCTGATAAAACATGTAATAATCCCAATTGTAGTCATTCTCCTCCTTTACATAGGATACGTAGGATATGCAGTTATGACAATACACCCTCAGGGACAGGCTGAGTGGGGATATGTAGATGAAAATACCACAGAAGTCTGGATTACACTGAACTTGGGAAAACCTCTTTTAGTGCCATTTAATGTCAAGAGCCTGAATATAAAACTCGAAAACATACCCTTTATAAAAGTGGAGCGTTTCGAGTATCATGCCACTGATAAGTTTCTCAAAATGGCCATCGCTATAGATAACAAAAAAATGATTCAAGCACTTGTAGCATATCTAAACAATGGAAATAGGGGAAATGTTGAAATCGATTTTTCTGGTCAAGCTCTGGGGATAATACCTATTAAATACTCCACGGAAGAACCAATAAACGTTAATCCCTTAGAATATATTAACTTAACAGCAAAAAGTGAAGAGATTGGTCCATTTTTGACACCAGCTATTATTGGAAGCAGAAATGTTTGGGGTGGGGTAGAAGGAGATAAAGCTGTAATATACACATACCTGAAGCTGTATAATCCAAATTCCGTTCCGATCCCAGTTACAGGAATATCCTTCAAGCTATATATGAATGATATCCAAGTTGGCGAGGGAAAAATAGCTGAAACTGTAATTGTCCCGGCTAAAGGATACGCAACCGCAAAGCTCAGAACGGAAATTAATTTAAATTCACTGCCAAAAGTGTGGGTTAAGCATATAAAACAGGGAGAGGTCAGTACAGTTAAAGCAGAGATATACCTCGACATTACTGTTGGTGAGTTTAAGTATACCCATAAGCTGACGGCCGTCGAAAAGAAGATTGAAACCAATATTATGGGAGAAATAAATAACATATTAGCCTCCCTCAGATGAAACTTTTTATACCTCTTTTGTTTTTCCATTTCTGGTGAGCCAAATGAACATCAGGGAGATGCATGAATTTCTTAACTACCTGTGGGAAAGCGTGTTTAAGCTCAATGATGAACTTGGGGAGATGCTAAGGGAGAGAGGGTTCGATGTGGAACCTGTCGAGGAAGCATTTAACGGCTACATATACCTTGATGGGGAATGGAGATTAATGAAGTATCCATATCCCGTATTTGAAGTGAAACCGCACGGAGAAATTGGGGCTACACTTCAGGGCTTCTACTTTGTATTCGCTGTGCCCAGAGAGAAATTAACTCCAGAATTTATCAGAGAATTCATAGAAAGCTTTAAGGAGGCTTTTATCTATGGAACCGCTGATTTCCTCAAGGATTTTTACAACCCCAATACCAGAGGGGAAGTCGAGGGAATTCTTGAGAATATAAACTCCAGTTCGGAGGAGATAGTTCAGTTTGAGGTGGAGACAAAAACGCCGGAAGAACTGAAAGATGCCCTCTTCAGGTTCATTGAAATCGGAGAAAAGCACAGGATTCTGGAGGATTAATATGTATCTTGAAGCATTTCCCGAGGAGCTCAGGGAATACTATAGAGGGCTTTTTGGGAGCGAGGCCGAGGAAATAATGTCTTCACTTAGAACGCCGGTCGAGAAGTATTACATCCGTGTGAACACGCTTAAAACGAGCCGCTCAAAGCTCATACAGATTCTCAGAAGGGAGGGTCTTAAACCTAAGAGAAGCCCACACCTGAAGGAAGGAATATACTTCGAGAGGAAGGGGCCAAACTTTCCTGATGACTTTGATCCCGCTCTACCTGTGGTCAGGGCTAATAAGTTTGCGAGCGAGAGCGTCTATCAGGGAGCCATGCTCTACGCACCTGGTGTTCTTCATGCAGACAAAAGAATCAAACCCGGTGACAAGGTTGAAATCAGAGATCCGAGAGGGCTACTCGTCGGAATAGGAATAGCCAAAATGAGTGGCAAAGAGATGATAATCTCAAACAGAGGTTTGGCCGTTGAGGTTACCCTGCCAAAATTTAAACTTCCAAGTCTCAGCGAACTGGAGAGCTTTAAGGAGGGTCTTTTCTATGCCCAGAGCTTACCTTCGATGGTAACAGCAAGGGTTCTTGAGCCGAGTGAAGAGGAACTGATAATAGACATGACAGCCGCTCCGGGAGGAAAGACCAGCCATATTGCTCAGCTCATGCAAAATAGGGGGGAAATTATGGCCATCGACAAGTCTCGCAACAGGCTGAAAAAGATGGAAAAGGAACTCAAAAGACTCGGAGTTAAAAACGTCAAGCTCATTCATATGGACTCAAGAAAACTCCCGGAGCTTGGCATAGAGGCTGACAGGATACTGCTCGACGCTCCCTGCACCGCTTTGGGCATAAGACCCAAACTCTGGGAAATGAGAACACCGAAGGACATATTTTCGACAGCCCGCTACCAAAAGCACTTCATAAATGCAGCAATAAAGTCACTCCGGAAGGGAGGTGTTTTAGTCTACTCCACATGCACGCTCAGCTACGAGGAGAATGAGGCCAATGTGAAATACATGCTCGATAAAGGTTTAAAACTGGAAGAGCAGAAACTCTTCATAGGCTCTCATGGAATAGACATGGGGAAAGTTCAGAGGTTCTATCCAAACAGGCATCTCACACAGGGTTTTTTTATAGCAAAGCTGAGGAAGGTGTGAGTATGGGAAAAGTAAAGAAAGTCGGGGCGGCTGGTTTAGCCATACTGTTAATTTTAGCCCTTATCTGGATAGCGGGAGTAAATGAAACCATAGAAATTCTAAAAAGGGCAAATCTCCGCCTGTTTATATCTGCAATCATAACTTTTGTAGTAACCATCATTCTGTGGGCCTTGAGATGGGATGTTTTTCTCAAAGGTATTGGTGTAAATGCAAATTTTAGAGATGTTCTGAGGGGGATACTTATTGGAATGTTTGTTAACAACGTTACTCCCGGGGCACGGGGTGGTGGGGAGCCTGTAAGAATGTATTTTATCGCAAAGCGTTCCGAAGGTGACTATGGACCAATATTCGCAACCATAATGGCTGACAGGCTGCTTGATCTTATCCCTGTCTTCACGATGCTGATTCTTTCAAGCTGGTATGCATATTCAATTGGAGCCAAAAAGATGACGTGGATTCTCCTAATTTTAACATTATTGCTGTTTCTGCTTCTCATAGCAGGACTACTCATAATGCTGAACAGACAAAGAATGGAAAGCATCATCAACAAAGCCCTTAAATTCGCACTTAGAATATCTCCCCGAAGAATGAAAAAATGGGAAGAGAAAATTCAAAATTTGGTTGATAAGGGTATTCCACAGTTCCAAATAACAGTGAAAATAATTCTAAAACAAAAAAAGGATTTTACAATTGCATTGATTTTATCCTACATTTTCTGGACGCTTGTAATACTCCGTTCCTATCTCGTATTTCTGAGCATTAACTACAGGATAGACATTGCAAAGGTGATGGTGGTCCAGATGGCAACTATAGTCATAGGACTTGTTAGCATAATTCCCGGTGGTGCAGGCATAACTGAAACCATAAATTCAGGTCTCTACCTCGCACTGGGCATTGATAAGAGCATTGCCATTACAGCTACCCTGCTGGAGAGATTAATATCCTACTGGGGGCCAACTGTTGTCGGGGGCATTTTAACAACACATTTTGGAATTGGGATGAAATCGAAATAAGTAAAATCCAGAAAGACTTAAAATATTCCGAACAAAAATTTCTTCGAACCTCCGCCGGATGGGATTGTAATGAAGGGAAAGGGAAAAAAGAGCCTAACAATTGCAGCAGGCCTTCTCCTCGTTGTATTGCTCATAGCATGGAGTGGCGTTGGAGAAATGGTAAAGTTGCTGAGTCAAACAAAGTTAAGGTATTTAGCCTTAGCCTGTTTTTTCTCAGCTCTTGAAACGATCCTATGGTCTCTCAGGTGGCAAATTCTGTTGAAACAGAGCAACATTCACGTCCCCCTCAAAAAAGTTTTTGAAGCCACTCTGATCGGGATATTCGTGAACAATGTGACTCCGGGAGCGAGAGGCGGAGGAGAACCCGTAAGAATGTATCTAATAAAAAAGCGTTCAGACAGTAGCTACGGCAAAATTTTTGCCACAATTGCTACGGACAGAATGCTTGATGCCATCCCAATAGTTGTCTTCACCATAATCGCCTTCTGGTATGCCCTCGACCTCGGAACCCATCTCGTGCTCATAGTTCTCCTCGTATCTGTCATTATAGTTATCTCCGTCATTTTACTAAGCATTCTCTTCTCACTGAATGAAAAGCTTGCAATGGGCCTTCTCATGAGGATATTTCGGCTCGTAAGAAGAATATTCCCGAAGAAGTTCGAGGGTATGGAAGAGCAAGCGGAGGAGATAATCAAGTCTCATGTAATAGATTTCAAAAGAACCTTCGTTATGCTGTCAAAAAACAAGCTTGCCCTCTTCGGTAGCACCACAATATCTTTTATGATATGGGTATCAGCGCTTCTTAGAACGTATCTCGTTTTCCTGAGTTTAAACTATCCTCTCCAGCTTCACAAGGTTCTGATGGTTCAGATGGCCGGAATGGCTGTAGGTTTGATAAGCATAATCCCGGGGGGTATAGGAATCACCGAAGCTATTTTCTCGGCACTCTATCTGAGCCTTGCCATAGATAAGACCCTCGCGGTAACAGCCACCATGGTCGATAGAATGCTCTCATTCTGGATTCCAACACTCACAGGAGCTCTTGTAGCTGCACATTTGGGTGTTAAACTCACAGAAGAGGGCTGAGAATGTCCAGAAAAATATTTAACATCTGTCCGCAAAGCTATCATGATGAGATTTGGAATCGTTGCACGAAGAGATAAAGAAGCAGCTTTGAAATTAGCGTACAGGGTATATGATTTCCTCAAGGTTAGTGGTTATGAGGTTTTTGTAGATAGAGAAGCTCAAAGACATCTCCCTGAATTCAACGAGAAGGATGTCATTCCCCTCGAAGAGATGGATGTGGATTTTATAATTGCCATCGGAGGCGATGGTACTATCCTAAGAGTGGAGCACAGAACAAAGAGAGATATTCCCATCCTCGGGATAAACATGGGGACGTTGGGATTTTTAACAGAGGTCGAACCAAATGAAACATTTTTTGCCCTCAATAAGCTCATTGAAGGGGATTACTATATCGATGAGCGTATGAAACTTAGGACATACCTAAACAGAGAAATTTCCATACCCGATGCACTCAATGAAGTAGCAATTCTCACTGGAATTCCGGGTAAAATAATCCACCTCAAATATTACGTGGATAACGGTTTAGCCGATGAACTCCGGAGTGATGGCCTTATAGTCTCAACACCCACAGGCTCAACAGGATACTCCATGTCCGCTGGAGGTCCATTTGTTGATCCAAGATTAGATGTCATGGTTATAACTCCTCTTGCACCGATAGCCCTCAGCTCAAGGCCAATGATAGTACCGGCAAAATCCAAGATTGATATAAGGATATTAACTGTTCACCGTGAAGCTATCCTCGCTATAGATGGTCAGTTCTATACCTACATATCACCCGACACTGAGATTTCCGTAAGAAAGTCACCAAGAAAAACCAGATTTGTGCGCTTTTCAAACAGTTTATATCCAAAATATCCAATGAAAATTAAAAAGAAGTTTTAAGAAGCAATTCCTCCATCTTTTCAAGAACTTCTTCGGGTGTTTTGCCCATAACGAAGAGCAAATTGTCCCGGCATATTAAATCAGGCGTTTTCTCCCCCCTATTGTGCTCCAGAACGATGAAACCCCGGTCGTGAGCTCTTCTTATCACTCCCCTATCGTACTTCAGGACCAATGCACTTCTCAATTCTGGATAATACCTCATGATTTCGAGTATGCTCCCATCAGATGCCCCAAACTCGACGTTTCCATCACTGATCCATACGGCAATATCATTTTTACTCCTTGCGTAAAGAGCAGGTAGAGCATATACAAAATTCACTCCTGATTCCGGGAGATACTCGGCGATTTTTGGAGTTAGAGTTTTAAACTTTCCGGAAATTGTCTTGAGTCTGCTGTAAACTCTCCATCTCTCGGCAGGAATCTCAATCCACGCATTCTGGTTGACCGGGCAGTGCCCCCGACCTATTCTTGCCCCATACTCTATGCCAATCGTTATAAACTTCTTCGCAGTTCTAAGGGCTTCCTCAAGGGGCTCCCCCCTTGCGAGATTGGCCGTTATAGCGGCAGAAAAAGAACAGCCCGTCCCGTGGGTGCACCCTTCAATGAAAGGAGCCCGATATTCCCTGAATCTTCCGTCGTGATACAAAACATCCACAGCTTCACTCAGCCCCAGATGACCTCCCTTTACAATCACTGCTTCAGCTCCAAACCCTTCAGCTATCGCCTTCGCAGCCTTTCTGGCATCCTCAAGGTTTTCTATCTTTATGCCACTGAGTTTTTCCGCCTCGTATCTGTTTGGAGTTACGAGCTTTGAAAGAGGAAGTATATGCTCAATCAGCGCATCAACGGCATCTTCCCTCAAAAGGGGAGCTCCGCTTTTGGCTATCATCACGGGGTCGACGACCAGAGGGAAACCATATCTTTTTACGGTTTTTGAAACCGCTTTTATTATCCCCTTATTGCTCAGCATCCCTGTTTTAGCCGCATCAACCCCGATATCATCAGCAACGGCTTCAATCTGCCTCCTGACAACTTCCGGTGGAATATCATGAATTGCGGTTACCTCCTTTGTGTTCTGAGCCGTAACGCTCGTCACTGCCACAAGCCCATGGACACCAAAGGCTGAGAACGTCTTTAAATCAGCTTCAATTCCTGCTCCTCCCCCACTGTCGCTACCCGCTATTGTCAAGGCGGTTCTAACATATTTTCTCAATCCAATCACCCCGAGTCCATCGATTATTTCCTCTATATCTGACATACCCAGCTTATCTCCCAAAAAACTCATCAATTATCTTTCTCATCTTTTCGGCGGCTTCCCTCACATCTTCTGCCCCAACCACAGCAGATATAAGGGCTATGCCATCAACACCTGTTCTGAGAACATCTGCAACATTTTCATGGTTTATGCCCCCTATGGCCACCACAGGTATATTCACAGATTCCGTGACCTCCCTGAGGCCATCAAGACCGAGAATTCTGACATCCTTCTTTGTGGAGGTTGGAAAAACAGCCCCCGCTCCAAGATAGTGAGCCCCTTCTCTCTCTGCTTTCAGAGCTTCCTCAAGACTATATACCGATGCACCTATGATCAAACTGGGTGCAACTTCCCTCGCCTTTGGGATCGGCATATCATCTGGACCGAGCTGCACTCCATCTGCATCAACTGCTAAAGCTACATCAAGCCTATCATCGACAAAGAAGAGAGCATCATATTCATCGGTGAGCTTTCGTAATTGGCTTCCAATCTCAACCATCTCCCCTGTCGGTGTATTTTTCAGTCTGAGCTGTATAGCTGTCGCCCCGCCCTCAAGGGCAGCCTTAACAGTTTCCACTTCATTTCTCAGCTTCCTATCAGTTATGATGTATAACTTGAGCTTTTTTCTAAGGTTCAACTCCTCTCACCCTCGCCATTTTTTTAACAAGCTCCTCATCAACCCTGTAGAGCCAGTCGTAAAGCTTAACGTGAAAGCTTCCCGGATATTCTGTCTCCACATTCGCTTTCTCAGCTGCTATTCCGAAAACAACGAGTGATGATATGGCTGCGTTTAGTGGCTTTTCAACGGCAGCAAATGCCCCGGTTATTGCCGTTACCATGCAGCCCGTTCCAGTAACCCTGCTGAGAATATGAGTGCCATTCTCAACGGCATAGATTCTTTTCCCATCACTCACATAGTCGATTTCGCCTGTAACGGCAGTTACGAGTCCAAATTCCTCTGCCGCCTTAAAGGCGAGTATCTTTGCAACATTCCGGTCATATGTCCTTGAGTCAACCCCTCTCGTTTTTCCATGCTCTCCGAGCAGAGCAGCTATTTCACCAAAGTTCCCCCTTAGAATTGAAACATTTCCACTTTCAAGAAGCTTCAGTGCAGTTTTTGTCCTTAAGAGCGTAGCCCCCGCACCAACCGGATCAAGAACAATGGGCTTCTTCAGTTTTCCAGCTATCTCCACAGCCTTTTCCATTGATGATATCCAGAACCTGTCGAGGGTCCCTATGTTTATAACAACAGCATCCGCTATCTGTATCATCTCCTCAAGTTCCTCCTCCGCATGGGCCATTACGGGAGATGCTCCAATTGCGAGAAGGGCGTTGGCAGTTGTATTCATGACGACAAAGTTTGTTATGTTGTGCACAAGCGGCCTTTTTTCTCTCAGTCTCTTCAGAGCTTTAGCTATAACCTCCATCATATCCCCTCCAGCAGATAATAGAGAATGCTCACGAAAACAAATGTGGGAATACTGGAGCCGAGTTTAGCTCCGAGAGTACTTAAAAACGGGATATGGATTCCAAACAGGCCTTCAACTGCCAGAAGCATGTAAAACAGGAAGCCCACCAGCCATACAATTAAAGCTTTGATACTATAGCCAGCGAATCTGCCCCTTTCATCGAGCAACTCCTTGGGATCATAACCCTTCTTTACGATGAAGTAGTCCGTAAGCATTATTGCAGCCAGTGAGACAAAAGCTCCACCTATTAGCAGGAGGAAGCCTTCATATCGGTCAACCGGGAATACAAGGGCAAGAGCGGTTCCAAGCATTCCGATAAGAAGTACCTGCTTTCTGGCATCAGCTTCTGGTGAAATGTTCTTATACGTTATTGCGGCTGAATACACATCCAGAAATGTTGTTGTTACCGTTGAGAATACTATCACAAGCATCGCCGGTATTCCAAGCCCGTATGCCGCTATTATTTTAATCGGATCGCTTTCGCCGACCGCCATGTTGGTCAGTGCTCCTACGAAGTAGAAGAGAGACGAGGAGACAAAATAGCCAATATATGTTCCCCAAAACGCTGAGCCCTTCTCCCGGACAAATCTTGAATAGTCTGCTATGAGTGGAGCCCATGATAGGGGCATGGCTATAACCAGATCAAGTGCCAGCATCATGCTCATTCCTCCTGTTCCCTGCTTCGACATCAGACTCGTGAGGGGGAAGTGCTCCAGTGTCGTGTACGTGAGCCAGAGGGCCAGAAGCAGGAGAAGAGCTGCGGCGGCTTTTTCAATCTTCTCCCAGTTCTTTGGGCCGATATATGTCCATGTTGTAACAAGGACTCCGAGGAAAATCACCCACAGTGTATATCCCCTACCAAAAACAGCATTCATAGCATTTGCTCCAACTATCAGCATTATGGCAGTCCAGCCGATGAGCTGGAGATAATTGAGGGCAGAAGGCAGAATAGAGCCTTTTATGCCGAGAGCGGCTCTTGAGAGAACCATTGTCGGGAGGCCTGTTTCCTCACCTTCAACCGCTATGAGTCCCATGATGGTGTTTCCAATTAGATGTCCAAGGAGTATGATTCCGAGAGCCACCCAGAGTGAAAGAGCCGGGGTGAGTAGAGCTCCAGCCCAGAACTCAGCAATGCTTATTCCTGCACCGAACCAGATCGCAGAGAGTGTTAAAAATGTGTATGACCTTTTTGATCTTGGAACAGGTTTTATATCATAACCTGCCTCCATGCTTTCACCCAACTAAAGCTTTCCGGTACTGTTTATAACTTTTTTGTGAAATTTTATAACAAAGTTATAAATACCACATGCAAAATTCAAGATCACAATTACAAAAACCCGAGATTGGATCCTCCCGGTGGTTATTCTCTATTTATTAACTTCTCGACTCTCCTGAATTCTCTTTCCAAAATCTTTAGTTCACGCTCGGATAAAACGCCCTTTTTAACCGCTACAACCAGTGTTGAATTCATGAGCATGACGTAGTCTTTTAGAGAAGTTAAGAACTTGAAGACCGTCTCAAAATCGTTGTATAGTATTAAGTACTCCACACAGTCTATAAGGACTATACCCCTGCCAACATTTCTCAGAAACTTTATCACCATATCCTGTATCACATGGAGCTTTGTTGGAGGCACAGCAGTTTCAACCGCCATGCTCACCCAAACCTTATTTATTCGAGCTCCAAATTTGGAATATCCTTTTGGATTCCTCGTTACTGCCAATATTGATGCCTCCGTATCCTGTAAGAGTGTTATCAATTCATCCTCCTCTTCGAATAGAAAAAGATATGAACCGGGCTCCACCTTAAGTTTCCCGTATCTTATATAAGCCCCGGGAAAAATTTTCTCTTCAATCTTTGTTATGTAATTTACAACAGCATACACCGCTCCAATTATGGAGATAAAATACACAATGGGTATTACATCCTGTAACTCCATTTTATAATATTGCGAAAGATCCCCGATTATTTCCATACCTTTTCCGAGAGTAGCTATGAAAAGAGAGACTGTTAAATAAAGGATGAGTCGATGTAAAGAACCTCCATATCTTGGAATTCTCCTGAAGGAATAAACTGTTGCGTATCCTATGCAAAACAAAAGAAGTACGTCAGTGATGAACATCCAGAGGGGCACTGTTAATTCCATGTTACCTCAACCTCATCTGTTCTGAACTTCTGCTTTACAGCAGTATCCTCAAGGGAAAATCGCACACCACCGCGGTACATCCTTAATCCTGTGTAAGCTATCATTGCTCCGTTGTCACGGCAGAGGTCATAAGGGGGGACAAAAAACCTTATACCTCTATCTTCCGTCATAATCCTTAGCATCTCCCTGAGGCGGTTGTTTGCGGCAACTCCACCAACGAGAACAACCTCATCCTTCCCTGTGTGTGCAACCGCTCTTTCGGTAACCTCAACGAGGGCAGCAAATGCCGTTTCCTGAAATGAATAAGCTAAATCCTCAATCCAATATTTTCCGGATTTATACTTTCGAACAGCCTCTGTTAAAAGTCCTGAGAAACTCAAATCCATACCCTTCACAGCATAGGGGAGCTCTATGTAGTGTTTTCCTGCAAGGGCAAGCTTTTCTATCCTAGGCCCACCGGGAAATCCTATACCAATCTCTCTCGCAAAGGTATCTATGGCGTTTCCAATACCTATGTCCAGCGTTTCGCCGAAAACCCGGTATCTTCCGCCTTCAAGGGCGAGGACCTGCGTGTTCCCCCCACTAACGTATAAACTAACAGGGTCTTTAATGCCAAACATCTTGGTTATTTCGACATGAGCTATGCAGTGGTTAACGCCTATTACGGGTTTTTCATATTTTATTGCCAAGGCTCTCGCGGCAGTCGCCACAACCCTCAAACATGGGCCGAGACCGGGGCCCTGAGAGAAGGCTATGACATCGACATCTTTTATGCCCACCCCTGCTTCATCAAGGGCCTTTTTAAGAAGTGTTTTCAGAAGCTTTGCATGGTGCTCTGCTGCTTCCTTGGGATGTATCCCTCCCTTTTCGGTTGTGAGAGTGTGGAATACATTGGCAAGTACCTTATTTTCAGTTACGATACCAATGCCCAGAGTATGGGCAGTACCCTCCATACCCAAAACAATCATAGAAAAAAGGTTGAAAGAAAGTTTAAAAATCTATTCATTCCGACCTATGAACCTTCTTATCAAATGTTACAAACTCTGTCCATGCAGAATGAGCCAGAAAATTCACATTTTTAACGCTTGGAATCCCTCCGGGAAATGCTTCTTCCTTGTAAGTTGCCCCAACGAGCTCGCCGACAAACCATGTATGGTCTCCATAATCCCTTACATCCACAACCATGCACTCAAGGTTCGCAAGAGCTTCTTTTATGCTGGGAGTTTTGATTTTTGTTGAAGGAACAAGAGTTATACCCATTCTTCCAAGCTTGGCTGGTGAGCTTTCTGTTCCAGCAATCCACACATCAGAGAGCATTTCAATACTTGGAACACTTATAACGAACTCCCTGTATCTACTTATAAGTCTGTGGGTGTATCTTTTTGGAGAGACCGCAACCCCCAACATTGTGGGCTTGTGGGAAAGCACAGTCACCCAATCAGCTGCCATAATGTTTGTTTCCTTTCCATGACCTGAAACGATCAGGTATGTTCTCAGAGGATAGAGAAGATGATACATTATCATCACCAAAGACCACTCTGAGAGAGACGTTAAAAAATTTATGAAAATTCATTAAACTACATCAGGCTCAGCCATTTTAGGGCTTTTGCCGCCTTTTCTGGGGTTGTGAAGTTTTTTATTCCCTTTTCTTCGAGGAGCCTGACACCCCTCCTAACAAGCTCCCCTGCCATGAAGTTGACAATGATGGGCTTATCGCATTCAGCCTCGATTATGGCTTTAGCTATCCATTCACTGGGCAGAAATATGGGCGGCACACAGATTACAAGGAGCGAGTCAACATTCTCATCACTGCATACAATCTCAATGGTGCGCTTATAGCGCTCGTAGTCGGCGTCGGCTATAAGATCAACCGGATTTTTCAGGGAACATTGGTGCGGCAGGAAGGCTTTAAGCTCTTCAATTGTTTTGTCGCTCAGTTTTGCTATCTCAAGACCCAGCTTTTCAAGCTTGTCGGTTGCTAAAACACCGGGCCCACCCGAGTTGGTTATCACAGCAACCCTTTTTCCTGCCTTGGGATACATCTCAAAGACCTTGGCGGCGTCAAAAAGCTCCTCCATTTCCTCAACCTCTATAGCTCCAGCCTGTCTGAACGCAGCGCTGTAGATCTCATAGGAACCTGCCAGTGAGCCTGTGTGGGAAGCCGCTGCCCTTGCCCCGCTTGCACTCTTCCCGGCCTTGAGGACTATGACAGGCTTTCTGGCACTTGCATATCTCAGGGCTTTGAGGAAGCGTCTGCCGTCTTTAACCCCCTCGATGTAAAGCGCAATAGCCTTCGTGTTCTCATCATCGGCAAAGTACTCAAGAAAATCGCTCTCGTTCAGATCAGAGGCATTCCCATAGGAAACGAAGGCAGAGAATCCAATCCCCTCATCGTTGCCCATTGCCAAAGCTGCTCCTCCAAATGCACCGCTCTGACTGATCAAAGCTAAACCACCCGATTTAACACGAACCTCGAAGGAGCCAAAGAACCTCCCGTGGACGCCGAAGATACCAGCACAGTTCGGGCCGATAACCCTAACGCCGTGCCTTCTCGCCCTCTCGACCAGCTCACGCTCCAGCTCAGAATTCCCAACCTCTGAGAAGCCGGCACTTATGACGATTGCACCTTTGATTAACGGTCCAATCTCATCAATGAGCCCCGGAACAAGCTTTGCTGGAACGGCGATTATAGCCGTATCAACATGCTCATCAAGCTTTTCCCTGATTTGAAAAGTCTTCCCAGCCACATCAACGGCTCCACCTTTTGGATTCACCGGGATTATTTTCCCTCCAAAGCCACCCTCCACGATGTTTCTGAGGATTTCGTAGGCTATCGCACCCCTCTTGAAGGAGCCAAATACAGCGGCACTTGAGGGGTAGAAAAAGTAATCCACATCACCACCTCCACGGGAATCTTTCATCAGCGATAAAAAAGCTTATTGGTTCTTCCACTCAAGTTCCAGCCATGAAGAAAAAATACAGAAAAGTTGTCGTCGGTGGAACCTTCGACAGGCTTCACCTCGGTCACAAAGCTTTACTAAGGAAAGCCTTTGAAGTCGGCAGATATGTGTATATCGGACTAACCTCAGATGAGATGATACGCGAGAAGCTCTACGCTGAAAAAATATTACCCTACGAGCTCAGGTTTAAAGACTTAATTAAGTTCTTTGAGGTTAATGGATATTCTAACTATCGTATCATCAAAATCAGCACCGCTATAGGCTTTGCCGATAAAATGAAGAGTCTCGAAGCCATTATAGTTAGCGAAGAAACATACAAAGGGGCACTTATAGTCAACAAAGCCCGTGAGGAGAGAGGTCTGAAGCCCCTTGAGATAGTCACTATAGGTATAGTCAAGAGCAAAATAGGGCCGAAGATAAGTTCCAGCCTCATAAGAGCCGGATTGATCGACCCATTTGGAAGGCCGCTCTCCAGTGGAAATAGAACCCCCAAGGGAAAAGACGTTTAAAGGTTAAGTACAATAACACCAACGGTGATATCTATGCTAAAGGAGCCGGTAATAGTGGTAAATTTTAAGACATACATTGGGGCTACTGGTGAGAGAGCTCTTGAGATAGCTAAGGCTGCTGAGAGGGTTTGGAAGGAGACTGGGATAACTGTGGTGGTTGTGCCGCAGTTGGTTGATCTTTACAGGGTTGCCCGGGAGGTTGAGATTCCGGTTTTTGCGCAGCACATCGACCCGATAAAGCCGGGAAGCCACACCGGACACGTTCTTCCCGAGGCTGTGAAGGAGGCTGGGGCTGTTGGGACTTTGCTTAATCATTCGGAGAATAGGATGGTTCTGGCGGATCTTGAGGCGGCTATAAGGCGTGCTGAGGAAGTTGGATTGATGACGATGGTCTGCTCTAACAATCCAGCG
>CAZAPD010000002.1:0-9995 GCA_964487115.1 uncultured Thermococci archaeon
TACCATCCTTGTTCATTTTGGCTTGGAATTTAGCCAGTGGCTCTTTGCTTTCTTTCATGAGGTCACCCCTAAGGCATGTTTCTCGTTAAGAAAAACATATCTGAATTGAGTATCCTCATCTGGTACCCTGCTCTTGTAAAAGTCCAGGAGGATGACTTCAATGAGTTCATCAGCACTAATATTGAGCTGTTTTCTGATTTCATTTGGAATGTACACCGCACCTTTTCTTCCAATCTTACTGATGACCTGTCTCTGGTCAGACACGTATATTACTCTTTCAGGGAAGTTGATTTCAATCTTTCTCACAATAACCTTGACATAGTCTCCTTGTTCGATCCGAAGTGTATCCCGAATATACTTTGGAACTATCAACCTGCCATCTTTGTCTATTCTAGCATGAAATTTTGCCAATGGCTCTTTGCTTTCTTTCATGAGGTCACCTCTTTTTGAGTCTTTTTATGTTTAACACCGATCTCATTCAAGTATGATGAGTCAGTTGGAAGAACTTTGTAGTTATTCCGTGACTGAAGTCTGGAAAGAAGCTCTTTGCCTTTCTCACTGACCAACTCATCAAATTTGTAATAGTCCAAGATGATGACCTCCACCGGTTCGTTTCCTGTTAGTCCAAACTCTCTCATCAGTTTTTTAGGGAGTGTTATAGCCCCATTTCTCCCTATTTTGACTGCTAAAACGACTTGGGCTGTAACTGTGATTGTTTTGGCGGAGATTTCGATTTTCCTGATTAGGACTTTAACGTAGTCATTTTGCTTTAGCCCGAAGGTTTCGAGGATTGGCCGGGGGATAGTGATACGGCCGTCTTTATTCACCTTTGCTTGAAATTTCGCGAGTGGTTCCTTGGCTTCTTTCATTGGCTCACCTCGGAGAGGTAGGTTTCCATGAGGTGGTCTTTTTCTTTGCCCCATAGGATGGCGAATTTGTTGTACCAGGTCCCGCTTCTTGGCTTCTTATTGGTGTAGCGCCATGTGTCTTTTGCGGGATCGTGTTCGACTAGTGCTATCTCGTCCCATCCTTTGACGCCTTTTCTGGAATCTCTGGTTAGAGCGTAGATTTCATAATAATCTTTTCCGTCAGCGGTGAAATGTTTTACAACGAGGTGCTTGCCGATGTAAATATCTTCGTCTTTTTCGTCTTTTTCAAAAAATTTGCCGGCGTGGAGAAATGCTTTCATGCTTTTTAAGTGGGCTATGGCATCTTTACTCCGAATTTTCACCCATCTTGTCTTGAATGTTGAACCCATAGGCTCACCTCTTTTTTTAGATTTTAGCTAATGGTGGATTGCTTGTTTTTTTGTATGTCTGAGGTCATACATAAGGTTTACCGTTAAAGTGCTTATCGGAGGGCTGGTTGAAATAATTCCGTACGTAATTTATTTAAGTTCCATGGGGGTTTAACTTTCCGGTGGATTAAAATTGATGAAGCTCTTGTTTCCTCAGACTGTTAAACTAAAGGCGCTGGATGGTACGGTTAGAATAGAGTTCCTGAATTCTACTCATATAGATCTTATGAGGTCCTTTGACGCCGGACCTAAGGGTAAAGAGCAAACAGATTTTGCGAGGAATGACGCGTGGAACTCCCATAGCAGAGGCTTATCGACTGTGTTTGTTGTTCTCTCTGGAGAGGAGCTTTTGGGGTATTTTACCTTGTCTCCGTTTATTGTGAGTTTGAAGATTCGAGATGATCTGTCAGAGAACCAGAGAGAGCTTGTTGAAAAATTAAGGAAGCGTCTTGTGGAATTACTTGGGATGGATATTAAGTATTCCTCTGTTCCAACGATACTCCTTGGCCAGTTTGGTATTCAAGAGGAGTACCAAGGTAGGGGTATTGGCGGCGAGCTTCTGGCAGAGATCATTAAACCTTATGCAATTCTTTATGCTGCTCAAATTGGTGGTGTTGGGTTGTCTCTTCATGCAAAAAAGAAAGTTGCTAAGCAGTTCTATCTTAATCCCAAGAAAAATTCTTTGGCCGAGGGCTTTTGTGTGGTCTCTGCAGGGGGAACTTATGAGTTGATATATCCTTTTGTTAAAGAGGTTTCAGGAGTTAGAAAGAGGCTTATGGAATTGCTCCAGAAAAGAACTCAACTCAAAGAACGCCCATAAGGCCTAGGACTTTGTTTATAGTATCCTCTACCTCTTTGGGGTCTCGCTCTTTAGCTTTCTCAAATGCTCTCACGAAGTTCTGGAGCTCTTCGGGAGTCTCCAGTATGAGTTCGTAACCATCAAACTTAGCCATCTCTCTCACCGATATTCCTTTACGGAAGGAATTATATAAAGGTTTTGTAGTCATCAATTTGGGAAAAGTGAAAAGATTTGGGGGGAAGTGTCGTGCTTCGCAGGATTGGGTTATTGGTAGTGTTATTTCTATTTTTCGGTGCACTGATTGTGAGTACTAATTCAGTCATCAAGAGTCTTCACCCGATTTATAATCTCCAGGCTGGACTGACCGCGTTGGCTACGTATGGTGTTATTTTGCTTGTAAATGGAGAGCTCGTGAAGTATTTGGAGACAATTGGTAATAGAGAAGGAGTTCCACAAAAGCAGTTGCGGATTGCCATCATTTCCTTTTTGGGCGCGTTCATTGGCTTGAATCTTTTAGTGGCCCCTTTGATGTATGTGATTCTTAACTCGGAGTTTTTCGAGGGAATATCTGTTGGATTAATATACATTTTTCTGGCTTTGGTATTTCCGGTCCTTCTTCCACAGATATGGGCATTGGCTAGTTCCCTTCAGAGCTTTAATTTGGAAAATGAGATAATTACCCTCTTGATAGTTCTGTATGGAACACCCACGCTTTGGCTCTTACTAAATCACCGGCCTACTCAAGATATAGTTACGGCTTACTTGCTGGTGGAGGGAATCATCCTCTTGATTATTTGGAATGCATTACGGAGACCTATTACTCCCGAAGCTGATAGCAGATGAGGATGATGTACTCACGTAGGGTTATACTCTGATTAATTTCAATATTGGCACACAATAATTCGCCCTTAACAGAGTCAAGGAATGAATTAACCTCACTCTCAAGCCGGGCTAGATTTCCTCCCGTGAATATTTTAACCCGCCATGACATCGGCCTTCACCTCAATCGGCTTTGATGAAAGAGTCCGCATGACGACGCGGCGTAGATTAAAAACGAAAGCATCATTCCAATCCTCCTCATGCGCCTCTAAAACCGCAAGCATCGCCCGGCGCCAGTCGGCCGGGTCAATGTCCGCCAGGACTTTCTCCAGCTTCTCGGGAACCTTCTCCTCAAGGAACTTCTTCGCGTCCTTGCCCCGCTTCTGCCTGATGAGTGCCATGTAGTCGCGGTAGACCACTTCAAAGAACACCTCCAGCCAGCGCTCCGCCGCCTTTCCGGCCTTGAGCGGCTTGACTTCAGGGACCTTCTCAGCGATAGCCCCGCCCACGGCCAGGCCCTTTGCAGCCTTCAGCGTGTCCTCGCGGTAGAGCTCGTAGTCAATGATGTCCGCGACCTGGCGATCCTTCGGGCGGGCGAGAACCCAACCATGGAACTCCGTGGCGATGTCCTTCGGGTAGAACCTGGTCGGCCAGATGTTGCGCTCGTTCTTCCTGACGACAAAGGCCAGCTTCATGAGGTCCTTGATCTTGCCCTCATCGCGGAGGCCGAGGACCTCAGCACAGAGGGCCTTCCAGCTAACGCCTTCCCTTGCATGCTTGGCGAGTTCCTTCAGCTTGAGCGCGTCCTGGTATGAGCGGACAGAACGACCCTGCTTGAGGGCCTGATTTTCAAGTTCGAGCTTTTCGATTCTGGCGAGGAGTTTCTCCCGCTCTTCAAGAAGAGCCTGTTTCTCCCTTTCGAGTTGCTTGATGTACTCTTCTTGGTGCTTGACTTTCGCAATAAGCTCCATGACGTCCAACTTAACATGACGAAGCATCCAATGAAACCACTCAGCCCGCGAGAGACCCAACTTGAGGCGCTCTTCCTCAGCAAGCTCATAATCCTCCTGAGGTATGTCAGCCCTCCACTGCACAAGCGGGCTGTTCCATTTCCTTGGACGTCCAAGACCTCTCGCGGGAATTCTCATAGAACTCACCTCTGGCTTTTGTAGGCACCCCACATATCGAGAACAAGCTCTGGCCAGGAGATGCCGCGACGCTGCTTCTCTTCCTCCATCTCCCTGTAGACATCATAAGGGATCCATGCCTCGAACCTCTTCACAGGACC
Source organism: uncultured Thermococci archaeon (assembly GCA_964487115.1). Lineage (GTDB taxonomy): Archaea > Methanobacteriota_B > Thermococci > Thermococcales > Thermococcaceae > Thermococcus. The sequence continues at coordinate 4,204 of CAZAPD010000002.1, forward strand.
TTCATACTTGCGAGGTCTTCCGAGTCTTCCCACCTTTATCACCTTACGAGATTTTTTCCCATATGAGAATATTTCTCGTAAGATAGTAAGCACTTCAAATATAAAAGATTTTTGTGGGCATAATTGTGGCAAAATGCACAGCGTTGGTTTTTTGGATAGAAAAATTCTGGCAAATTACGAGCTAAAACAGTAAGTCAAAATATTTTATCGGCATATTAATTCAGTTCTCTGAAAATCAGCCATGAGCATAGTGCAAAGAGCCATAGGAGCTTTTAGGTTGTTCCTATAATCCTAATTAATTATAAGTACTTAATATTAAACTCAAACAAAAACATAGGTGAAATGTTCCATGCTTTGGTCTTCTGGAAGCTTGTCCTCTGGCTTTAGTTCGGACCATTTCCCCACGCTTTGCATCTTGGTCATCAACTGCTTACCTTTTTCACTTACAAGTTCATCGAATTTGTGAAATCCATAAAGAACAACTTCAACGATGTCCTTCTCTTTTAAGTCAAATTGTTTTTTCAGCTCTGATGGCAGGAATATTAATCCCTTGGTGCCAAGTCTCGTAATGAGGTAAGCTTGCCTAAGTATCCGAATTTCTCTCTTTTCATGATCAATCTCGATTTTTCTAACAACAACTTCTATGTAATCGTTCTTTGTAAGATTAAGAGCATCTCGGATGGGTTTAGGGATAACTACCCTGCCTTCTTTGTCGAGCCTTGCATGAAATTTCGCTAGTGGTTCTACTATCTTTTCTTCTTGGCTCATTGGCTCACCTCGTTTGTGGGCTGATTTTAGCATGTTGGGTATTTGCGTAAGATGTTTATTAGGATTTTCCTAATAGAAAGCCCGGTAATGTAGTATCTTACTACTGTTCAAATCAGACAAGAGAATTGAAAAAATAGAAAGCCAGGTTAAGAAGTCACTATTCCCTACTATTTTGAAATACACTCTGAAACTAAGTCGAGTTCGGAGAGTAAAATAATGACACGAAAGGCAAGGGTAATAATTACGTAAGTAAATTATTTAAGGAATAACGTCACAGTTTAAGTGGTGATATGCATGCTAATGTTTGATGAAGATAGAGAACTAACCCTGGAAGAAAAAGCATCTCTCCGAGATGAACTTGAGGTATACTTAGAAAATCTCTCATACAGCTATTTATTGAGGTTCTATAAAACAAAGCTTGGGAATCCATCAAGAGATCAAAGATCATCAAAAGCCTTGATAAGAAATCTCATAAGATCTCTAGAATCCCCCGAAATATCATGGAGGACCTCTGAAATTAATGATATAATACGTCGTGTAAGAATAGAGCGTTCAATTAAGAAACCGCGAGCTGTGAATATAATCTATATTAATACGACATCAGAGGATTTTAACTTAGAAGAATTAAAAACACAGATCGAAGAGAATCTCTACTCTACAGATGATTCAACTTCTCTTCCAGGATTTGAGATCGTTGCTTCCCCGAATAACGGGACAAATGGGAGTGAAGAGAACTATACTGAGTTAGAATTTAGGTACTGGTACTTAAAAACTAGAAAAATCCTGACAGAAGCATTTGATATCCAAGAGATCTCTTATCGCATGTACATCCCAATTAAAATAATGAAAATTGATCAGGGTGACTCTGTCCAGGTTTTAGCTTATATATATTCCAGGACAGCTGCAGATGTAGAACTAGCGAAAAAAGTGTTAAGAGAAACTCTTGGGATTGAGTTAGTGCATACGGGTCTAAAGAATAAGCCTCCAGAAGAAGCAAATACTATATTCAATAACTTTCTCTTAGAGCTCGAACAAAAGATAGGAAATGCGGGAAATACTGAATCTAATGACTCACCAGTACCTTCCCTTTGGATTGATGATGTCTATATATCCACTAAACTTGCAACGAGATTTTTAAGAGATGATAATGGAAATATCATTACAGATTCAAACGGAATGCCTATCAACCTATATACAAACACCAAAAGAATATCTGTGAAAGGAAGAGGTGCCGATTTGTACAGTTATCCTGTTGTCAAACAATATATGGATGATGGTGGAAAAGTTATAGGCATTAGGGGAGAATTTGAATACATAGAACATGAATACAAATTCAGCGCTGGATATACAGAAGGACTCAACACTGTAAACCATGTAAAATTCTCGATTAAGCCAAAAGGAAGAGTCCCTCCTGCCACTGAAGAATTCCAAGAGGTTAGAGAGATGTTGAGAAAACTAGTTGAGAAATATTTTGTTTTTGTTTAATTATATTTTAATCTTATCTTTCATAGAGAGATAAAAATCGTTAATTTGTAGTGTAAGGATGTCAGGGTGAGAGCATTCATGAGGATAATGGAGTATGGCCAACATGTAATCAATATAGTCCTCTTAGTACTCGCTTTATTTTCGGTTAATTTTATTATTCATGCCTCTAACGAGTCAAAGTATATTCTTGGGATTGTGATATTGATATTTTTCGTTTTAGCACTTTCTTATGTTTTGATTACAAACGCCATTTTACTAGTTCTTGGTAAAGTCCATAATTTTTTACTCACTAGTTCAGAGGATGTTGATACACTAGTTAACATACCCAAAGACGTTGAGGAAAGGGCTAACACCCTGTTTAAGTTAATCTCAATATCTATGAGCTCAATAGTACTACTTGTGGTAATGGACTATTTTATCAATGATAATCTCCTTGATTCTTTCGGATACCAAGAGATCAGCATTAAAGTCTTGAATATAGTTTTGCCCACAAAGTGGATTTTAATACTAGGCAAACCTTTATTAGCTATATTAGGCTCATATCTTTTGTGGGTGAAGATTATGCAACCGATGTACAACCTTGTAAATTCTTATGATCATTCCCTTCGTAATATTTGGATCACAGTTTACCCTCAATTTGCCAGAATAAGTGGGGATCCTTATAAAAGTGAAAGTATAGACATAGTTGTTCAAGATATCTCTCCTAAAAAAGGCATGAGGATACGGGGGAAAATACTGGTTAGATTTCCGCGAGATGTTGTATTTTATGAAGATAGCATCTTTAGCGATATGATAGAAAAACAGGAGTTTCTAAAAAAGATCGAACTCTCTCATGAAATTCCCTTTGTTGAAATCAAGTTGATTCCTGTATACCTTGGCAGGATCAAGACCACTGGCGTTGTTACAGTCAGAATCGAATTTGAAAATGGGATAGTTCACAACTATACAATTGGTGCTAAGTTAGTTCCAGAATAGAAGCGTTCCTGAATTCTTCGTTTCTTTTCAAGTTGGCCGGCTACCGTGAGGTGATATAGGATGGATATTAAAAAAAGTTCCGAAAAGGATACAAACTTTGAAAATAGGCTCGCTCTATTCGTTAGAATCTATTTCATTGCAATAACTTTAGGATTTTTAGCAACGGTATATGGCATTATCTCCGGAAATATGTGGGAAAAACTTGGGAATTTGCTTATCATGACCACTAGCGTTGCTACTACTGTTATAATGGTTTATTTCATTGCTCTCCAAACAAAAGCTACTAGAGACATGGCCAAAAAAACTTCGGCACAGGTTCAACTGACCTATGATATGGTGAAACAGATGGTGCAAGAAACTATCATTATGAACGAAAGTCTTCTCGAGATGAAAAAGCAGCGTTTGAACATTGAAGAATACAAAAACTATCTCATTGAATATCTTAGGTACCTTATCTTGAGATTGGAAGGAAATGCAGCTGGTGGCTATCAACACGTTGAGGAGCCTTACTTGTTTATTTCAAAGAGATACACAAATAGAGTTGGCACGTCTTCTCTTTCTCCTTCCGAAGAGGGTTTCATGCGAAGAATTTCGAAGTTTATTGAAAAGTTCCTTGGAGCACATGGACTGGAACCTCAAGAAATAAAGAAATATAATAATTTAATCTCCAACCACGACAGAGGTAAAGATACTCAACTTCTGAAAACTATTCGAGAGAGGTCTAAGGAACTTCTGGAAACTACAAAGCCTATTTTCCAGATGGTTGAAGAGATGAGTGATAAAGAATTAGAGGAGGAAATTTTGAGGACCTTTGGGTTTTCTTAATTAAAATGCTGTGAGGTGGTGAAAATGACTCTGCCTTCTTCCCTTTCTATTCACATTAAAATGCCACAGATATGTCGTGTTGGAGAAAAAGTTCCTGTCACAGTCCGTGTTGAGAATCATACTAGTAATCCATACCCTACAAAGGGAGATGAATATCTTATAGTAGAGGCATGGGATGAGATGATTAAGTACCAACCAGGCAGGGGGTATCCTAAATTCAATATTGTTTCTTCAGAACCTTTCAAACTTGCTCCCTATGAATCTAAGGAAGTAAAATTCTGTTTTAAGCTTATGGAGCCTAGCCAGTATAGGATAATAGCAAAGCTTAATCTCGTCAATATACTTGAGGTTAGAGGTAACCCTAAATGGGAGAAGTACAGAAGTACTTCTGGAGGATATGGACGGATAGGGGAAGAGTTAACCATATCTTTCGAAGGAGGCAACGTTCGTTTTAAAATTCTTGACATAAGAGAAATTAACAAAATAAAAAGTTGCATGTCACTTTATGACCTGATGCTCTTACTAGGTTCAATTGGTGCAATCATAGCAGCTATAGCAGGGGTTATATCCATCCTTTTATGGATTTAGTAAGGATCTTCAAGGCAACCCACTAATGGTACATAATTCCTTTATCTCCACTGCAAATGGTATGTTATCGAAAACATTATAAACATATTAAACATTGAGTCTGTGAGAATGATCGGGCTCGGAGCCCTTTGAGTGGTGGCCTCGGCAGACCCTCATGAAGCCGGGGATGCACCGTGAGAGGGACCTTCAACATTTGTTCTTCAGGATTTCATGGTAAAACTCGATGGGCTTGAGTATTTTGATAGTATGGTTTTCTAACCTGAGGATTTTGTTTTCATCCCTTAGATCCAGCAGGTCCTCGTCCCAAGTCAGGAGGTATTCTGCTTTCCCTTTATAAGCAATGTCCAGCCACTTGTTGTCCTTTGGATCCCGGCAGAGCGTGAAGCTTTTGGAGGGGAATACTATCACGGAACCTTTGAGGTACCGCGCTAAAATTCGCTTCCACTCGGAGGAAAGCTTCCCTTTTTCGGCCAAAATGCCAATCTTGAGGCTGAGCTCGTGGATGCCCTCTTCACTGACGTAGTTCGTGAGAAACTCTCCATCTAGGGCTTTTATGAGGAGTGCCGCCAGGCCGTCTGGTTTTATCATGGCTGCCAGGACGACGTTGGTGTCCATGACGACTTTCATTCTCTGGCACCTGTGAGCTCTTTGAACTCTTTGTCCACTTCTTTGAGGGTTTCTGCAACTTCTGGCCATTCATCTTTGAAGTCTCCGGAGGCCAGCTTCTTCCGGGCTTCTCTGGCTTCCGTTTGGATTTCTTCGTGCGTTAGGTTTTTAGCCATTTCCTTGGCTTCTTCAATCATCATCTGGCCGAGTGTCATGGTAACGGCGAACTTAATGAAGTCGGAGCGGCTTCGGAACTCTCTCTTTTCAACCAGTTCGTCTATTTTCTTGATCACGTATCCTGGTAGTCTCACCGAGACGGGGTAGTCTACTCTTTCCGCCATCTGCTCCACCAACTACAATTATACTACAATAGTATTTAAACCTAGCGCTTTATATGGTAGAAAGGTGAACTACCCCGTCCTTACGGACGGGGCTTCCTGCTTCATCAGGAAGACTTGCCCCGTGACGACGGCCAGATAAGGCACGAGGCGGGGTAGAGGCCTTCCCTCCACAGGCAATCCGGGTCGTCCCAACCCTTCATCCAA
>CAZAPD010000003.1:0-3011 GCA_964487115.1 uncultured Thermococci archaeon
TCCATATTTCCTCGCCAAAGCCACCACGGATCCAATTGTAAGCTCCTCATTGTAAGCAGGGAGGATTACCAAGGTTTTCATGCCATTCACCAGATAGAATTTTTCCCTCTGAATCTTTAACGTCATGAGTTGTTTTACCACCAGTAGCATTCTAATTTTAATGACCTGATTACAATCTTAATTGTTATCTATCTGTTGTCCTTCCACATTTAAATTTTTGGTTCGATTAAAGCCTAATACTCCTTTTCACTCAGACGTTACATCAAGATTCTTCCTCTAAGAGATTGTATGTGTTTAGTCTACCTAACAGAAATATAAAATTTTCGTCCTCAAATGTAGCCTATAGAATTCGCCTGTATTTCCGTAGTTAACTGTTTTGGATTTCTATAAATAATCGCTTTTGTATAGAAGATTCTACGTTTTTATGGAATTTTTTGTATCAATAGACAATATGCAGAGACACCTTTCTAAGGACAAATAAGTCAACTAAGCTATGCAACTTCAGCACCAAGACAATATGCGTGAAAAACTCACGCATTGGGTAGCTACAAAATCTCCATCACTCTGGTTATGAAGTTCAAAGTTCAAATCACCAGATAGCAATCTACCGATCCATGCATTATAATGTATGAGCAGAATAATTGTCATCAAAACACTTCCAGATGTAAGAGCCTCATACCCATTACAAGAGATCCTGCCCCTCAGTTAATGTCTTACTTGACTTATATGACTTCAATTGCCGACTAATTAACCCTAAATTCCTAACAAATATTAACAAAATCACTCCTGAACAGTAGATTTTTCTACCGCTTTTGCAGAAATCCAGGTGAAGAATGCTTTCAACGAATTATTTATGCATTGACCGTATTTTTTTATGTCACCCAAATTATTGGAGCTATCAACATTTTCACATATATCTCTGCACATTTTTCTACTCCCTTTGGACAGATTTTATCAACATCCGCTTGAAAGTTGGAATATCGAAAACCACAGGGATAGTGCAGAGAGCTTCAAAAGATGTGCTGGATTTGAAGGATCTGGAAAACACCACCTCGAATACACAAGGCCAAGTTCTCAGCACATTCCTTCCATCCACAATAACCATCAAGTCACCAGCGGATTCATCGAAAACTATAAATATCCAAAAACAGGATAATCCTGCTGGTGGATACTTATGAAATTCTATGACAGAGAAGGAGAGATGAGGACCTTAGAAAAAGCTTTCAACCTAACCCGTTCTCGCTCATCTCTTGTAATTATTACTGGAAGACGAAGAATTGGAAAAACAAGGCTTGTTAGAGAATTTTTCTCCAGAAAAAACATTCCCTATCTTGATTTCTTTGTTTCGGTTAAAGAAGAAAGCCTCTTACTGGAAGATTTCCAGGATGAAATTAAAGAAAAACTCGGCTATTCACCGAAATTTGAAAACTTTGAGGACCTGCTGAACTTTTTGTTTAAAACTCAGGACAAACTGGCCATATTTTTTGATGAGTTTCAGAACTTCTTAAAGATAAACCCTTCAGCAATCCATGATCTTCAAAAATTCTGGGACAGATATAAGGAAGAAAAGAGATTCTTTGTCCTTCTCTCGGGTTCTTATATTGGAATGATGAGGAAAGTGTTCCTTTTAAGGAAATCTCCTCTATACGGCAGGGCCGATCTTTACATCAACCTCAAACCCCTGCGGCCAAGCACGGTTTTTCAAATGCTGGATGACCTTGGAGTAAAGGATCTTGAAGAGAAAATAAAATTTTATGGCATTTTCGGAGGGGTGCCGAAATACTATGAATACCTGGAGCTCTTTAGAGAGAGAACCTTCTTTGATTTCTTAGAACAAATGCTGAAGTTTTCCTCAATCCTTCAGAATGAGGGTGAGGCTCTTCTCATAGAGGAATTCGGAAGGGCCCACAAAATATACTTTTCCATATTGGAGGCAATTGCAAGCAGCAGAAACACCCTTGTGGAAATAGCAAATGCAATTTCTCAAAAGCCCACAACGATAACAAAGTACCTGAAAGCCCTGGAGGAATACTTCAACCTGATCTCAAAGGAGAAGCCCATACTGGAAAAGAAAACCAAGAAGTCCCGTTACATTATCAATGATCATTTCCTGAACTTTTGGTTTACCTTTATAAGAAAAAACCAGAATTTGGTTGAAACCGGGAACTATGAGGCTTTAATGGGGAAAATAGAGAATAATTTCTCCAATTATTTTGGCAGGGTGTTTGAAAGAATTGTAAAAGACATCCTTTTAGAGCTGAATCAAAGGAAAGTTATAGAGTTTGATGAGATAGGCCCGCAGTGGGGCAGAAGCAGGGAAGGAAGCTACGAAATCGATTTAGTTGCTGTTAAGGGCAATAAAGCTATATTCATTGAGGTGAAATGGAGGGACGATGTTAATGGAATTGCCCTTTTCAAAGAGCTCAAGAAGAAAGCTGACTTAACTAAGTGGAAAGGAGAAAAAGAATTCCTCATAATTGCAAAGAGCTTCAAAAAGAGGACTTCCGATGCTCTATGCTGGGATTTGAAGGATCTGGAGAGAATGATGAAAAGGAAAAATAGCACTGATATCTAACCGCTAAATTCTCCCGACCCTCAGATACACAAAGCCAAGCCTCTCTGCATTTTCAGCATCCAGGACGTTCCTTCCGTCAACTATGACCCTGCTCCTCATGTTTTTTGCAAGCTTTTTGAGGTCAAGCTCCCTGAATTCCCGGTGATCTGCTGTAATAACTATGGCATCAATATCTTTGAAGTCCTCCCTCCATTCCGCACCAAAACGTTTGGCGTCATTTTCATCACACAGAGGGTCATATGCATAGACATTGGCTCCCCATTCTTTTAGCTCTTTGATTATTGGGATAGCTGCGCTCTTCATGAACTCCCTTACACCACCCCTGAAAGTTAAGCCCAGCACGAGAATGTTGCTTCCCTTCAAAGGCTTTCCAACTTCATTGAGGCCCTTTGCTGTGAGTTCAACGATGTGATGCGGCATGGAGTCGTTAATCTCT
>CAZAPD010000004.1:0-6681 GCA_964487115.1 uncultured Thermococci archaeon
GGCAACTTCCTAGGTTCGGTTATAGTTAGTTACCTCGGGATAAGGAAGCTCTTCGTTCTGTCTGGTTTTCTGCTCTTCATCTCGGCCGGGATAGTGCTCCTCATAAACGAACGCCCGAGGGGAAAACGCTCTCTCCTCGGCATTATTCTCGTCCGGGATGGAAGAGAGAGCTGGCGGGCAACAATTGAAGGCTCGGCTTTCAGAAAGCTCATGCACGGTTACCTCGGCATCTTCTACGTTACGGTCTTCCTCGTCATGATAGCCAGCGGGCAGTTCTACAGCGTTTCTTCCGTTTACTTCCGCGAGACCTTTGGGGACTGGAGCGTCGGCGTTATCTTCGGTATTGAGAGCCTTGCAGCGGCTTTGACAGGTTACCTCCTCGGGAAGCTGATAGATAGGTATGGGGCCAAGAGGTTCTATCACATAGCCATAGCGGGCTATGCCCTGGCTTTTCTGCTCTACGCCTTTGTTAAAAACGTCTGGCTCGTCTTTGGCGTTGCCTTCCTCTCCGGGGTGAAGTGGGTTCTGACAATAAACTCGACCTCTGCTTACGTTGCCCAGAACGTTAAGGTCAGCGAGAGGGCCAGGGAATGGGCTTGCTGAACGCCATGATGAGCCTCGGCTGGGTCGTAGGCCCTCTCCTCGGGGGCTACTTCTCTGGGATAAGCTTCACCCTGAACTTCGTGAGCACGCTGATTCCCCTCGGGCTGGCCTTCGTTTTGGCCCTCAGACTGCCAGGGTGATGCACTCCGGAGGAACGTGCCCGACTATTCTAACATTCTTCCCGGCTTTGTAAATTCTCAGGCCTCTCTTCCTCAGGCAGTTGGCGTCTATGACGAGAAGAACTACGTCCCTCCCGTGCCTCCTGCCCGTTTCGAGGGCCTCTTCCCTCTTCGTCGTTAGGTGGACGAACTGCCGCTTCATCGGTTTGAGTCCTTCTTTCAGAATCCGCTTGAAGTTCCTCCTCGGCGTCCCGTGGTAGAGAATCCTGGCATCCCTGTCCTCTTCATGATCCAGCTCAACCTCAAAGCTGTGGCCGTAGCGGGCGCGGATTTTTCCGTCTCTAATCTCGTAGCGTCCCTTTGCATCGCGGGCGACTATCCCCCTAACGAACTCCTCGGTTACGTCGGGGTAAACGCCCTTCAGGGCATTCACGAGTTCCTCCAGGGGGACGAAGCCCTCCACGTCAGGTTTAAGGCCGAACTCTTCCGGTGAGTGTCTTAGAATGTAGGCCATCAGCCTGCTGATCCTTCTTCTTGAGGTCATCATGAGAGTTAACCGAAGAGAGCTCAAAAAAGTTTTTCTGTTACGGTTACTCCTCCAAATACTGTATAAGCTCGCGGTTATTCATGTTTTTTATTAATCCAATACTTAGCGCATGTTTGAGAAGATACTCGGGAAAATCTGAGCTCTCAAAGAACGCTCTAACTCCGACCTTTGGGACGTAGAACACGTAGATTCTCTTCTCGTTCTCACAGATTTTCGCATTTGCTACCATAAAGCCTTTCTCAATATTGACCCTTATCACTTCAAAGCCAAAAACCTCAGCTAAGCCAAGAAACATCTCGAAAAGCTTCGCTTTAGCCTCCTTTAGAGACTTGTTCACTGCTTGCTTTGATATGCCAAGCCTCTCAGCTATTTCAATCTCCCTGAGACCTTTAGCCCTCAGGAGCCAGATTTCTTCCATTCTGTCAGGTAGTTTGAGCATTTTGGGTCACCCTTAGGAGAGTTTTAACGACCTCATTTGTGTTTCCATCTACGGATACCAATAGATATTTGTGTCTGTTTGACTTTACAAGCAAATACCGTTTTCTGTTATCCACGAATTCCCAAATGAACCAAGGACCAAATATCACTCCAAGGAACGTATGAAACATAACATCGTCGTGCCTAAAAGGTATCCCAAAAAGATGGAATGTCCAAAAGAGCAGGGGCAACAAGAATACCGTGAAAGACACGACAGTAACAAAATGTTTCTTGAGCTTTTTAATCGGGAATACAAACACAATTAGAAAAATCACTGTCCAGTACACTGACATCACGGTGTCAATTAGCCAAAGTTGTGGATACTTGCTTGGTGGGTTCAGTAGAGTGAGAGTAGCGTTGGAAATGAATATCATGGGGATTAAAATCTCCCCCTTGAAGTATTTTATCAGCATCGCTCTATTTAGTTCGCTCAAATTCGTTATTTCGTTGATATCCTCAATTTCGATTTTCAAAAAACCAAATGCATATCTAAGGATAACTTTTGTGTCAGTTATCAGTATATCCTTTCCCCAAGAGGCAAATATAAGAAACCATCCAATCAATTCACAAATCGTGCTGTAGGGATGAGGTAAAAATTGCAATCCAAGAACATTCAAGAGAAAACCCAGGATAGCCAACAACAAAGGGATTCCACTTGAATTCACAGGGCTTACGTTTTCAAGCCTCATGCGAACACCTCTTAACAAGCAATTCCTTTATAATCTTACCGGCATTCTTACACTCCAGGAGGTAAACCGCTTTTTTTGTTCTGATCATTATGTAGTCCCTTTCATAAAACCATGGGATGGCTATGAGAAGGATAATTGCGGTGCTCATGAGCACAAAAATATCATCCCCGGTGATGCTTCCAGTTTTTAAATAAAGTGCAAGGGCTTCGAGAGGTACAAGGATGCATACGAGGAGCTCAACAATCTTTTTCTTTGAAAATGGTGTGGTAAAAGCAGAGATGTAAAATAATCCCCAGACTATCAGCCCAATGTCTCCGAAATAATATCCTTTCAGAAGCCCACGTGGTAGAGTTATTAAGTCAAAAATGGCATAAACAATGAAACTCATGAACAGGAATATCTCCCACTTGAAATACTTAGCAATCGTGCCTTTTTGAAGTCTGCTGAGAACCGCTATTTCTTCAATTTCGTTGAACGGGATTTTTATCTTCAACACTCCAAAGGCATATTTCAGTACAATTGAATCCCCCTCAATCTCAGCTCCCGTTCCCCAGGATGCAAACAAAATGAGCCAGCCAAGAATCCATAAGGGCCAGTATGCCTCAGACATCACTCTGGGTAGAAGGACAATAAGAGAGAATGCTATAACACCAAAAACAAAAGGAATTCCGCTGAAGTTCATAGGTGTCACATTTTCAAGCTTCACTCCTGCATCACCTTCGAGAGTTCTCTGATAAGCTCACCATAATCACCAAAGCAAACCAGAGCATAGCAACCCCTGTTGCTCTCAATCAGAATGACGTTTCGCTTAAGGCTTATGGACATGAAAATAACGAAGCTTATCACTAAAAGGAGATAGGACATGACGAGAAGAGGAAGTGCTTTCCCGATGGGTTTGAAAATTACCAAAATCATCAGAAGGAGAACCGCCAGAACGATTGCCACAATGATTGTTGCTTTTCTCAGGAATTCCCTGTAATTGGAGAGCGTCATCGTGAAGTATAGGATGAGCATTATGCCTACAAAAGCCGGAATCAGCAAAAACACAACGTATTTTAGTGGAATTGTTGTGCCTTTCATGAAAATGTAGATGTAAGGGAGTATGAGAATCAATACTGGCACGAGGAGTGCTTGTCGAAAGTATCTCGCTATCCTGCCCCTCTTGAGCTTTGTTATGTCTGCTATCTCTCTAATTTCTGAAATTTCAATTTTTATAAGCGGCTTAGGGAAGCCATACTTTAGGATAAGCTTTCCGTTTTTGACTTCAACCCCCTTTCCAATCGAAACAATAAGTAGGACCCAAGCAACCCAGAATGTTGCGAATCCAAGCTTTGGATTTCCTGATACGTTGAAAAACATTGCCACAACTATTAACACCATTCCAAGCGAGTTTAAAATTCCCGGAAAACCGCTGTAGGAGGCAGGATAAACGTTTTCAAGCTTCATGTCCTTCACCTTTGTTGGGACTGTAAACCTTAGTCAATATAAGTAGGTTGACTAAAGTTTATAAAGTTTGCGGTAAATTTTAAACTTTTTCAATCTAAAACCTATCATGTCCGCCGAGACCATCCTAATTTTAACGTTTGCAATCTTCGTGATAGCTTTGCTAGTTCATGTGAAGAAGATGTATGGCGAAATCACAAAGAAAACTTTAGCCAAGGAGCTCAAGATAATTGGCATTGCTTTAGTTATCTGGCTTCCAATTCAAGTCCTAATCGCTGAGCTCTGGCCAAGAGGATTTTTCGTTGGGATTCTAATTGGCATGCTGATTCTTCAGGCGGTTCATAGTTTGAGTTGCAATCAAGTCTTAAGACTGTGAATGTTCCTTACATTCTCTTCAACCAACAGCTTTGATTAATCCTGATAATTAGCAAAACAGAATGCAACCATAAGCGAATCCTCAGCACAGAACATTCTGAAACGTTCGTTTCACCAAGTTCCTAAAAATGTATGATATCATGAGGGATGATACCATGAGGGGGCTAATTATATCCTATCTAATCGTGCTGGTTGTTGTGAGCGGCTGCCTGCATGCTCATGAGACCACATCCTCCACACAATCAGACATTAGCCTGCCCAATCCAGCGGCTGCTTATTGCGTTAAACGAGGCTACAGGTATTCAAATGAATACTGTATTTTTTCGGATGGCTCGAAATGCAAAGCGTGGGATTTTCTAAACGGCAGATGCGGAAATCAATACTCGCTGTGCGAGATGAAATACAACGGCAGGCTGATTCCTTCAAACAAAAGCTGCTCCATCTCCAAAAACTGCGGGATATATGTGCTTCCAAGCGGCAGAAAATGCTTTGAGTGGGATCTGTTCACGGGAAAATGCGGGATGGGGAATAACACTGCTGAGACATCTAACGAGATAATAAGGAGCGTAAAAGTTAGCATTTTGTATCAGAGCATAGTGGATGATTTTACAGTCAAGCAGGGACATAGATAAGCTGAGGTCGATAGTGAGAATCCGCCAATACTGGAAGGAGAAGAAAAGCCTCCACTAGATTACATCACTCTGAGAGTTTCATCTAAAGAGATACTAAGCAAGGAGCTAAACGAAGAATTTCTTTAATGGAATGTTGAGAGCGGCCGTAAGTTATTCCGTTCGTAAGTGAATCAAATAGAGGCAGGGCTTTAAAGCGTAATGGTGGCGTTGAATAAGCCATGGCCAGCAAAGATGCAATCGCAGTCAGAAAGAAGGTGCCCCCCTGAACTCATAAACGCAAGAAGGAGAGCCAGAACGAAGAACCCATAGCCTACGAAAGCAACAGTTTTCCTCTCAATTTCACCCCTAACAAGTGGAAGATCATTTCTGCTCAAGAAAACATCAAGCTCGTAGTCGTGGTATTGATTAATAACAAGTCGCAGTTCCGGACTTAGTAGCTGGAACTGGAATTGCTGGTGTTACCCCATCTATCTGGCTCCCGATTCAAGTTTGTTGGGGTTCTAATTGATGTGATGATTCTTCGGACAGTTCCCTAATATATGTTGACTTCCATTTTCTGCATTCATTCTGGTGAGTGTAGACACATTTCACAAAAAGAAAATTGGAATCCTCCTTACTCTCCCTTGTTCTTTTCCAGTTCCAGTAAGAGGAGCAATAGCACAAAAAACGCGCCCATCCATATCAGCGTTGCGTTCCCGCTAAAGAGACCGAGGAAAACGGCGAACAACCCCCCAAGAAGGAACGGGTTCCCCTCGATTCTCCGCTTAAGTTCTTTCCACTCCACCTCGGCCACCTCCAAGGTTCTTCAGGTGCCTTACCCTCTCCTCAATCGAAGGGTGGTATGTTATCGCCTGAAACCACAGCCCTGTCCTTTTTGGGTAGGGACTCATTTCAGACAGTTTCTCAAGCGCCCTTGTGGGGGCTTCAGCGCCAACGGTTTTAGCCGCGAACTCGTCAGCTTTGAATTCATTTCTTATCGCAACCTTTGCCTCGATTACGTAATCCCACACGAGTATGGAGATAAGGAAAAGAACGAAAAACCCGAGACTACTGTTAAGGAGGGAGGGGTCAACCCTTGAGAGAACGTAAACGAGGAAAATCCAGAAGGCAAACCACCCAACAGTTAGGGAGGCGTTTATCAACAGGTGTTTCCCCTTGATATGGCCAAGTTCATGGGCCACAATGGCCTTAATCTCATCAACGTCAAAGTTTTCCACAAGGGCCGATGTGAGAATGATGTACCTCCTGCCCGGGAGTATTCCAGTAACCATGGCGTTGGCCCTGTCGGATTTCCTTACCACGATGTCCCTAACCTTAATCCCACAGGTTTCACAGAGGGATATCAACTCCTTCCGCAGTTCGGGTGGGAGGTCCCCTCTCTTTCCAACTCTTATCCTGAATTCGGGATAGAGGGCAAACAAAAGGAGTATGAGGAGTGAATACATCAAAAGGTCGAACCACCATCTTGAGGTTAAACTCCGAGGCAGGTACAGAATAAGTGCCCACCAGAGGAGTCCGAAGCCAAAAATGGGTGCAAGTATAAGCAGTAGGAGCTTACAGACCGCTTTTACCGTGGAGAGGGGTTTCTCTCGCTTTCCGGTGAGGCTTTCACCTGAAGATGTAACGACAAGAAGAATCAGGAATGCGGAAATAAGGAAAGGTAACAGCACAATTAGGGCAAAAACGAGGGCCTGAAGGAGAAGGGGCATGGTTGTATTTCCAATAATTTTGTCCGCCATGAAATCCATGAAGCCCGTGAGAACAACCGCAGGTATGTATATTGCCAAGGCAAGGAG
>CAZAPD010000005.1:0-16745 GCA_964487115.1 uncultured Thermococci archaeon
GAGCCGAAGATCCCCTGGAGGGTTCTTAGAACTAAAACCCCGGTAGGAGAGCTAACGAATGCCATTCCCATATAAAACAGCCCGATGGAGAGGATACCAAAGGCTATGAAACTCTTCCTGTTTCCGGTCGAGTCCGAAAGCCAGCCAAAGGGATACTGGAAGACCGTTGAGGTTAGGTTGAAGGCTACACTTAAAAAACCAACCATAAACATACCTGCACCTAAGAGACGCATATAAACACTTAGATATGGAAAAGCCATCCCAAAGGACACGTTAGCGATAAATATTGCTATGGCAAGGATCAATATATTCCTCCGCTTAACCTGAAGCTTCTTAAACTTGAGCGTTCTCTCACGCTTTTCTTGTGTGATTACCACTTCCTTCTTCCCAACCATCAAATTAAAAGCAGGTGAAGGTCTTATAAAATTTCTGTCGAAATGCTCAAATTAACATTTATAAGCAGCTGGAAAGGTTGAATAAAAAGAAATCAAGTTGTTGAAGCTTCTTCATCGTTGTAGAGTTCATCACCAACTGTAATTCTGTCCTCAAAGCCCTTTGAATTCCTGAGAGTCTGTATTCTGAACATGTAACTCTTGTACCAGTTGTAGGAGGGTCTGACTTTGACTGGAAGAAGCCTCCAAGCTCTGGTCTCTTCCTCATATCCCCAATTCACATACTCATTGAAGTTCCTAATGATATCAGTAATTACAACCTTAAATTCGTTAAGGAGAAGCCTCTGGATTTCACGCCACTTATCGAGGGAGCTTTCTCTTCTTGTTATACCAAAGTAGCCTGCACACCCCGGCCCCTTGAGCGTCGCTATTCCTCTGCCAACGAAGGCACGTATTGCATCAACTGTTTCAGGCGGGTCAGTGATGAATGTATCGAACTTTCCAAGTGCGTAGTCTGGTAGAGGTTCTCTGAGATCAAAGGTGTATATGTCTATACTGGTAAAACCAAGCTCGTTGGAGGTCTTCTCGATGAATCTAATCAAGCGCTCGTCGATATCAAGGACGGCTATTCTTTTAGGCAGACCACTGAGCATCAAAGCTATGCTCGTTAAGTCATCGTCGCCAAGGACAAAAACCTCCTTGTTCTCAAGGTCACCTCTGGTGTGCATGAGGGCTATTCTGGCTATAGTTGTTTCCGGCGTTACATATGCCTGATCAAAGTCATGCTTTGGCTGAGGTCTGTCCCTCACTATCTCCCTGAACTGCTCGAGTATGTCTGTAAAGGCCTCAAGCTCCACTGTCTTTCCTTCACAGTGTCTGCAGGTGTAGTCTTCCCTTGCACCTATCCCATACTTCTCCACCAGCTTTCTGCCGCTTTGTGTGAGAACGACGCTATTGCCATCAAAGACGATGTAGTCCATCTCGTGGAGCGCGGTGATAACCGCAACCACAAGCGGAAGCGGTTCTTCGCTGAGGTCTACTATACGCCACACATCATTGCTTGCCTGCACAGCACTTAAGACATTTTCAACGGTTCTCTCATAAACAGGAATGTTTGTTTTCTCTCTGACTCTTTCAATAATCTCCCTCATTTCAAGCACCTCCAGAAAGAATTTATCAGTGAAAAGGGTTACCCACGGTCATTTTTAAAGGTTTCCTAACGCCTTCATTTGAAAAAACATGGATGCATCTGGTTCTCAGGGAGAAATTTAATAAAGCTTCCAGAAGTCAGGAGAGATGATGATAAAGAAAATAGAAAAGGATTTTGTAAAGACCTATAGAATTCAAGAGAGCTTTGAAGCTCTGGAGAGGGTAAGGGGTGAGATTGGAGAGAGAGCGTATGGGAGACTAAGGGATCTCCTTGAGTACAGGCTCTATGGAAAGGAGTTCGACAGGAACCCCCTTAACGAGAAGATAGCCCTTGCCTTTTCAATGGGGAGTGACAGTACAGCATCCCTTAAAATTCTAAGATGGGCAGGTTTTGATGTTATTCCTGTTATGGTGAAGCTTCCACAGATAAGAGATGCTGTCCTGCTGCATGCCCAGAGCTATGGGGCAGTTTTTGTGGAAATTCCCGAATATACGGAGAAGATAAGTGCCAGAATTGAGAAGAAAGCCCCCATATGCGGGATATGTCACTCAATGATAATGGATGCTGTTGAGAGGTATGCCCTTGAAGAGGGAATAAAGGTTGTGGCCTCTGGTGATCTTTTAAGCTCGGGATTGATATCTATATACAGAAAGGAGAACCTCATAGTCCTGAACCTTCCAGCATTCCTCGCTATGGACAAAAGGGAAGCTATAGAAGTTCTTGGAAAGAAGTATGCCCTCGGTTTTGGATGCTCTCTGTGGAAGGCCGCCTCCAGAAAAACGCCTGTGCTTAAGCGTTTTGCTATTCAGAGGGTCTTGAGAGAACTTCGCGCCCGGGTTATTGATGAGGAGATTGCCCAAACTTTAATCTACGACATTCTACAGAAATGACCCAAAAGGTTTAAATGTGGTGTTTTAAATTGGGTTTAGGTGAAGCGACATGGTGAAAGAAGTGGAAGTACTTGAAAAACTCAGTGGGATTCTTGATGATGACCTCATTAAGGAAGTTGAAGTCAGAGATGATGGCACGCTCTTTGTTGAGCTGTATAGGGAGATAGATGATGGCACCTTAATAAAACTCCATCAGGAGCTTGGAAAGATTGAGGGGATTAAAAACATTGAAATAAAACTCCCAAGGTCAGAAAAGAGCCCTTCCGAGAAGGTTGAGCTAAATAAGGAAATGATACTTGAAAAGCTTAAAGAGGTTGTAGATCCTGAAATTGGTATCGATGTTGTGAATCTTGGACTGATATACGAGCTTGAGATAAAGCCAGATAACATTGTCTATGTTAAGATGACTATGACAACTCCGGGATGCCCATTAACGATGTGGATACTCCGTGCAGTGGAAGAAAAGGTTCTTGAAATTCCGGGAGTTAAGGATGCAGAAATAGAGCTCACGTTCGATCCTCCATGGACACCGGACAGAATAAGCCCTGAATATAAGAAAAAGCTTGGGCTTTATTAATCAACGCTTAGTTTATTTTTGTCAAGTATTTAACGAAAAGTTTATAACCTAAGGTTTATAAATTCCACGGGTGGTTTCCATGCCCAAATGGAAGGTTTGGATTGACAGGGAACTCTGTGTCGGCGATGCTGTTTGTGTTAGCTTTTGTCCGGAGGTTTTTGAGCTTGATGATGAGGGAAAGGCAAAAGTTCTCGTTGAAGTTATTGACGAAAGCCTCTATGATTGTGTGAAAGATGCCATAGAAGCCTGCACAGCTGCTTGTATTTACATAGAGCAAGTGGGGTGATTTTTTCTGTTTTTCCATTAATTCGTTATTTGACCATTTGTAGATAACTTTGTAGTAAAATGTTCATTAACGTCCCTTATCTGTTTGTTTTACCAGTTCTCCATACCCAACTCCAGCGAAAGATTTATATTACTCCCGTTTCAACTATTCTTGGTGATGTTCCATGGCCTGGAAAGTTACAGTTGACCAAGATGTTTGTATTGGAGATGCCATCTGTGCAAGCCTTTGCCCGGATGTTTTTGAAATGAACGACGAGGGCAAGAGTGTTGTCATAGTCGATGTTATTGAAGATGAAGAGCTCTACAACTGCGCTCAGGAAGCTGCTGAGGCTTGTCCAGTCAGCTGTATCTACATTGAAGAGGTCTGAAGTCTCTTTTTCTCGCTTTCATTTCTCCTTTGTCACTTTATTAGCCGGTTATTCCAAACTCAGTTCAAACCTTTCTGCCTGCCCAAGGACGTACTCCCTTATATCCCTCGCCTTTGGAAGCTCCGCTACTACCTCACCATTTTCTATGAGCGGCCTGAGAAGTGCCTCAACTTTTGCCCCGCAGATAGGACAGCGTTCGAGTTTCTTTCCTCCCGGAACACGGTGGTAGTGGCCATTCTCACAGCGATATACCTGTTTCCTTCCACTCAGTTTTCCGCGTTTTGTAAGAGGTTTCCCTTCGATCTCCACTATATCCAGTGAGAAATCAACGGGTTTGGCACTGGCTATTGAACTTCCAACTCCAAAAGCGTCAGCAACATCGGCCAACTCTCTTAGACTCTCCTCATCAAGTCCTCCACTCAGGAATATCTTAACATGAGTGTAGCCTCTCAAATCCAACTCCCAGCGGACTTCCTCAACTATGCGCTTAAAGTTGCCGCGTCTTGAGCTTGGTGTATCCAAACGAACTGCTGTTAAACGCTCGCCCAGAGCCTCAGCCGCCATTAGAGCCTCAAATTTCTCATCGCAAAGTGTATCAACCAGAGCTGTCCTTGGGACTTCAGGAGGCATGACCTCATCATAGTACTCCCAAGCTTTAACCTGATCCCCGATAGTCAGAATCAATGCATGCGGCATCGTTCCAACCGCTTTCTCTCCCATCATCTCTGCACCAAGAACGCCGGAAACACCATCACAGCCACCGATGAATGCTGAGCGGTCTATCATCGGAGCTATCGCTGGGTGCATATGCCTTATTCCAAAGCTGTAAACTGGTTTAAACTTAGCCGCTATCTTTGTTCTCAGTGCAGCAGTTGCAATTCCGCTCGCTTGGCTGAGCATTCCAAGCAGAGCGGTCTCATAAATTCCAAACTCCTCATAAAAACCTTCAATCTGAAGAACTGGTTCGTAGGAATGAAATATTGTTCCCTCGGGCATTGCATAGACGTTCACGGGGAGACCTTCAAGAAGCCTAGCAACCTCTTCAACTCCAGCCAGCACCCCCCATCTCCAGCCCTTCGGAAGACTGGTCGTGCTAACATCGGCAAAAACTTTTTTATGGACACCTTTTGCTTCTAAAATTTTTTTTGTTCTAATAAAATACACATCAGTTGTTTTTCCGGCTTTTATGTCATCCTCATGGGCTATGTAGAAATCTTTCATCGCCACCACCGTAATGATTTTTGTTTTCTGGCGATTTAAGACTTTCCTAATATAAAGGAATTCGCAGATAGCTTCTGGATAGTTGATCCCGCAGTACCGTAATGCCTGAGGATAGCAAACTTGGGTAAAGATTTAAATCCATAACAACCGACCAGTCGGTAGGTGAAAGTATGAAGATCTGTATAATCTACTCAACGAGGAGGGGTTCCACCAGAAAGGTGGTCAGGATAATGGCAGAGGCTATCCGGGATTCAGCAGAAGTAAGGGTTAGTCATGTCAAAGAAAATCCTGAAATTAAGAACTGTGATCTTATAATTGTAGGAGCGCCGATTTACTACGAAAGTCCACTTGCGGAAGTTAGAGAGTTCATTACTCAACACAACGGTCTTGAAGGAAAGAAAGTTGCGGTTTTCATACTCTGTATAGCTGATAGATTTGGAAAGTTTGGAAAAAGGTACACTGAAAGGCGTTACATTAACACGATGTGCAAACTTGTAAAGGGAGAGATTATAGCGAGAAAGGTCTTTGACGGCTGGATTCTAAATGAAAATGAAAAAACTTTAGTGGAAGCAGGCAAATGGGCAAAACGGGTTGTCGAGGCCTTAAAACACGGTGAAGTTATACAAGGTATAGAACATTCGGGGGGTTAAATTGAAGATGAAGAGAGAGAATACGAGACGTAAGATAATCTCAGCCGCATTTGAACTCTTCAGCGAGAAATCATATCACGACGTTTCAGTAGAGGAGATAGCGAAGAAGGCTGGTCTCTCAAAAGGTGGTCTGTTCCATTATTTTCCCAGCAAATATGAGCTCGCGAGAACTGTCCTCTCTGATGTTATGGATAAGTGGCTGAAGCGCTTGGAAAGAAAGACGATAGACCTCCCACCAGAGGAAAAGCTTAGGACACTGATAGATGCTGTTTTTGAGCTAATAACTGAAAATCCAAAACTCTCACGCTTTTTCCTTGAGCTCTACGAAGAGAGCCTTAAGTTCAACAGAGCCAATGACTGGGACACCTTCTATAAAAAATACATCAGGTCAGTTTCACGGCTCCTCTGTAAAGCAGGTATTGAGGAGCCCGAGAAAAAAGCTATTCTCTTAGGGGCTCTTGTGGATGGATTGGCTCTCCATCATCTGCTTTCTGGGGGAAGATTGTTTAATGTAGATGAGATGAAGAGGGAGGTTCTGAAAATTGTGGGGGAATAATGTATGAGGAGACTGCTGAATGAGCTGATTTCCCTTAAAGGGAGAAAAGCACTCATTACCGGCGCTGCTTCGGGAATTGGACGTGCAACGGCATTAAGATTTGCTGAAGCTGGAGCAGACCTTGAGCTTGTTGACATAGATGAGTTCGGGCTAAGGGAAACGAAAGGAGAAGCTGAAGAATTTGAGGTCGAGGTCAACGTTCACCGGATTGATTTATCCAGAAAAATTGAAATTGATGCCCTTTGGGAAAATTTAAAGGGCGAGGAGCCGGATATTCTAATCAACAATGCTGGCATTTACTGGTTCAGAGACTTCACCGAGGTTGACGAGAGTTTTTACAAAAAGGTTATGGCAGTGAATCTGCACTCCATCTTTTGGATGTGTCAGAACTTTGTGAGGGCAAGAAAGGATAAGGGAGGTGTTTTAATCAATGTAAGTTCGATAGAGGCCTTTCTACCATTTGCCAAAGGTTTGGTGCACTACGATGCCGCAAAGCTCGGAGTGGTGGCCTTAACGAGGGCAATAGCAAGGGAGTATGGAAAGAAGATCCGGGCCAATATAGTGGTTCCCGGAGGTATAGAGACAGAGGGAGTTAAGAAACTCAAGAAAGAGGCGGTAATGAAGTTCGACATGGAAAAGATCAGCATCTCCTTCAACTTTAATGCACGTCTTCCCATGGGGCGCTTTGGAATGCCGGATGAGGTTGCACGTGTGATATTATTTCTTGCAAGTGATTTAGCCAGCTATGTGAACGGTGCAGTAATTCCTGCAGATGGAGGATTTCTCTCAACGTGATATTTATTTCCATTTATCAGTATAAAACCTGGTATTTATATCTCCATTTTTGTCCTTAATTTGTTAAAGCTTTTTCTGCAGAATCTTAGACAAATGTACCAGTAGATTATTAACACTTCCTTCCGGAGGCTTTTTTACAGGTGAAGGTGGCATGAGGGAGTTGGGGGAGATTATCAACGGAGGGATTCTGCTGATATCATATGGACAGTACAGTCTCGGATGGAAGCTCGGTATTGAATACCTCAAGAGCGAAATTGAAAATGGGGCTTTTGGAGTTATATTAAACACCACTGTCCCCGTGAGAAAACTTTGCGAGAGAGCAAAAACCGTGGGATTTGACATGTTGAATGTCAAGGATAATCTCGCTGTGGTTAATATGTTTAAGGAGCCCATAAAAACTCCAGATTTCGTTTATACTCTCGATACACTCGACGAGAATGTAATTATACCAAAAATGGGGGATTTGATGGAGCAGCTGGCTGAAAAACACAACCTCAAGGAACGTAAAGTTATCGGGATTATAGCAACTCTTGATGGCATATATGAGCTCTTTGGACAGAGATTTCTCAAAAAGCTGATTATGGGATACCTGATAAGAGCGGAGAAGTTAATATATGAAGGCTATAGCTACTGGGCTATTTTTCTTGTTAATAGAGATGCCATACCTAAAGAGCTCCACTCATGGATAGTCAGCGTGAGCGACTATGTTATATTGACAGAGGGCATCATTAAAGAAAACGAGCTGGTGGAGAACACGATACTTCTAAAGAGTCTGGCTCCAGACTTCTCCCAGAGAATGTTTCAAACAAGAATTCCTGCAGAGAAATTGAAAGTTAAATGAATCTGCAGGAAAACGGCAGCTCCACCTCCACACCTTCCTCTATTTTATGGAGCTCCTTTCTGTAAGCCTCAAGAGGTCTATCCTCATTTTTAAGAAAACCTGCAAATGTTAGGGGCCTTTTCTCAAGCTCTGCAAAAAATTGGGGGTATCTCTTGTCTCTTATTAGATGGTGGTCAAGAATCAGCTCGGCGTTTGTCTCCTTAATGATCATGTTAAGGTTATCTAAGCCAGTTTCCCACGCGTTCTTAACCCGATAACCCTCAAGATATGTAGGTGGTCCATCTCCTATTATCAAATCAGGCACCTGCTTGATTATCCATTCGGCAGAGGTTCTATTCAGGAACTGGGTATCGCTCGCGTGGATTATCCTTTTCTCACCATCGTCAATCATCACCATGATGACAAATCCAAGCTTTGTACCTTCGTTCCCATGTGGAACTGCAGGTGAAAATTCCATTATAAAATCACCAAAGTCAAAGAATCTGCCATCTGCATATTCAATCTTCCCGGCTACTGGCTGAGCACTTTTAAGGAAGACCCATGAACGCTTCTTCTGACTGAAGTTTATGTTCTCTTTTGGATGCTTTATCAAGAGTAGCTTTCCACTGTAAATCTCCTCGGCATATTTCTTGGAAGAGCTCTCATACAGTCCCTCAAAGAAGGGGGTGTGATGGTCATAATGATAATGGGAGATTGTTATTATGTTTGCTTTCTCAGCATAGGCCTGAATCTTCTGCCTTGCCCTATTCAGCGCTTCAAGCTCTACTTTAGCAGGTGGGAGACCATAGCGCTTAGGCCCGAGAGCCGCACCGGGATCAATCAAAATTCCCTGCTTTCCAATCTGCACGAAAACCGCCAGACTTCTAACTCCAAGACTTTCGGATGCGATGGGAATTATTCTCATGGTTTTCAGTATGTGTTTAACCTTAAAATTTTAGCCCTTCATGATGAGTTGCCATAGAGGATTAGCCCATACTATCAGCCACCACCTTCCGAGCTCCTTCCTTTTCTGCCTGTAATCAGGATGAAATCGACTTACTATGTTCCAAAACTTTTTGCTGTGGTTCAGTTCAATTAAGTGGGCAAGCTCATGAACAACAAGATAATCAAGCAGTTCCAGAGGAAGAGAAGCTGCCGCTAAATTGAAGCTCAGATTGCCTATGGAGGAACAGCTGGCCCATCTACTCCTGTTTTTCCTTATGAAAATTCGGTTGGGGGTTTGGTCGATTAAAGGTGAGTACCTGCTGACAACTTCCAGAAGCTCCTTTTTAAGAGTAGCTCTAAGAAATCTTTCAAGCTGAGACAAATCCCGATAGCAAATTCGGTTTTCATATATTCCTGTTTTATCACCTTTTTCAGCATCATAAAAACTTCCAGATAAAGGGAATCTTTCAAAGGCCTCCGATGGGATATCCTCAAATAGTGCAAGTTTTTTCAAAATCCAGCCCCTCTTCTCTCTAATGAATTTTTCTACATCTTCAGTTGGTGAAACAATCCTAAGATATCCCTCCGGCATTATATAAATTCGCAGATATCTAACGGATCGTTTAATCACCTCATATCTAACCTCTTTACCATCCAGCTCAATGACCTTCATGAATTTTCCTTAGAAAGCAGGTAGAAAAATTTTCCCATAACCCTTTTAAGAAGCTGGTTTAATGATAATCAGAACCGATGATGAGTGTCATCCCTACGGAGTGATGAAGACGTTTTATCCCCAGCTGAGGTGGTTTCATGTTTGGATTTGAACTTTTTAAAAGAAAGAAGAAAGAAAAAAAAGGTCCTCTAATTTATCTTAGCGAGCCTACGATTATCTATCACACACAGACAGAAAAGGTCATCCTTGAGATAATTGAAGAGAAGTTGGGTTCAAATAATGTCATTCTCCCCTCCAAATATGGCCTGAGGAGCACCAGCCACATGATAAAGGATGCAGAAATTTTTGTTGCGATTGCAATAATCGGGAAATTCACATCCCTCGTTGTCGGGGAAGTTAAAATTGCTAAGAAACTTAACAAAAAGATATACACCCTAACCATAGCAAGAAGAAAAAATGAGGTTGAGTATCTATTTCAAGAAGGCATACCCAAGGACATCGAATGGCTTTCTCCTGAGGAAACAGAGCGGCTGTATGAAGATTTTAGAGGAGAGGAGTTTTCTGGATTCATGAAGTTTTTCATTGGAGATAGAAGGAGGTCATGGTAATGGCAAAATTTATGGTTCCAAAATCTCATCCCAGATACTGGAGCCTTTACTACAGACACAGACTTGAGGAGGCACTTGAAAAAGGCATTCTGGCCAAAGCTGGAATGATAGCCCACGGCAGAGGGGAGGCATTTGATTATTTAATTGGTGAAAAGACTATTAAACCAGCTGAGGAAGCCATGAAAGCTGCAGTGGCAAAATTTCTTCTGGCGGAGCATCCTGTAGTCTCTGTGAACGGCAATGTGGCTGCCCTCGTACCGAAGGAGACAATTGAGCTGGCAAAGGCTCTGAATGCCAGACTCGAGATAAACCTCTTTTACCGTAGCGAGGAGAGGGTTAGGGCAATAGCAGAGGAGCTTAAAAGATATGATCCTGATGTGGAGCTTCTCGGTATAAACCCGACAAAAAGAATCCCAAACCTCGAAAGCGAGCGTGGAAAAGTTGATGAAGAGGGTATCTGGAAGGCGGATGTTGTTCTCGTCCCCTTGGAAGACGGCGACAGGACAGAGGCTTTAGTGGCCATGGGGAAGTTCGTGGTTACCGTTGACCTGAACCCCCTCTCAAGAAGCGCCAGAATGGCACACATAACGATAGTTGATAATATAATCAGAGCCTATCCTTACATGATAGAGCTCGCAAGAGAAATGAAAAAACTTCCAAAGACTGAGCTTGAGAGGATTGTCAGGAGTTACGATAATGAAAGGGTCCTAAATGCTGTATTAATTTATATACGAGACAGACTAACACAGCTCACCGAAGAAGGAATCTGGAGGAAGAGGGAACTGTGAATTAAGTTAAAGTCATCAAAGCTCCTTCTCTTTCTTTTCAACGAGCCTTCTCAGGCTGTTTATCAGGTCATTTTCATTCTCCACATGGGAAATTACAAGGGGCACCCTCTCCCTCTCCGCCAGCTTTACAGCCAGCTGGTCGAGATTTTTGACACCATGAAGAACGACAACAGCGGGTTTAAGCCCCTGAACCCTTATGGCAATCATTGGGCTTCTGCCTGTGGTAACCTTTGTGAAAACAAGAGCCCTTTCGGTAGTCCAGCCATAGAGCTTTAAGAACTCCTCTGCGCTCATCTCAAGAATAGCCTGAATACTGTCTATGACTGTATATCCATAAATTCTGCGGTCTATAAGATCGAGGTTTGCAACAACCTCACCTTTAACAGCATCAACAATATCTTTGACAGTGGCAGGTAAAGCGAATTCCCTTATATCGAGAATGGCACTTGTTGGAAACTCACTCCCGATAGTTTTGCTGAATGCCCTTATAACGTTGCCACCACGCTTTTCATCTATTTCAAGGAGAGCCTCAACAAACTTCCTGATTGTAGATGCACCGGGGCTCTTTCTCCTGCCCCCTTCATAGTCACTAATAACGGATGAAGAAACTCCAAGAAACTCGGCCAGCTCGGTCTGGCTTATACCAAATATCTCCCTCCATTTACGCATGGTTTTTCCCGGATCTGCCGAGAGAGTTATCTCACCCGCTATCCTTTTGGCGAGAGCTTCCTTCTCTTTCTCCAACATGATAGGGAATTTTTCGTCTATTGTTATAAACCTTTCGGCAATTGCCTAACAATTTTCGGCTGCGTTCTGAAAAAGCAGAGAGCATGCCAGAGTAAGGGTATGCAAAAAGGTCCGTAATTAATCTCCGAAAGTTCCCTTTAATCGAGATTTTCACTTTAGAATTGAGAATTTATTGATTGAGAATTTATTGAGGGAATGCGATTCATATGCTCGGACTATAGAGAAGAATTGTCTTCTAATGCCCCAGAGAAGCGAGGATAGATCAAAAGAAGTTTGAGACAATAGGGTGAAACGAATCCTCGTGAAAGGATCTCCAAAGGAGGATCACGAGCTTTAATGAAACTTTTCTGGTGGGCCCGCGGGGATTCGAACCCCGGACCTCCACCTTGTAAGACGTGGAAAACTCAACGATTTGTGGGCCATTTACAAAATGCAGTTCTCAGAGTGGCTCTCTGACCAAATAACGCCAGTAGTGAAGAAAGACTACCTCAAAGCGCTCGAAGTCTTCTTTGGTCGGCACTCTTTGAAGACGTACGAGGACTTGGAAAAGGCCCTCAAGGCAGAGAACTACAATGACAGAATAGTCAAAGGCCTCCGCAAGTTCACCACATTCCTTGAGGAGAAACACATCATCGACTATCACCTCGCTGACGACTGGAGGAGAATCATGAAAATCAAACGGAAGGCAGGAGTTCGGGCCGTTTTCGTGACTGACGAGGAAATCAGAGAAGCATACAAGGTTATCAAAGAGCGCGGTGAAGAGAAACTGACCCTCTTCAAACTCCTAGTGTACTCGGGAATCAGGCTGACTCACGCGGTTCAGCTGGTGAACACCTTCAACTGGCAGAACGTCTACATTGTGAATGAGAAGGTCGCCAGGTACCCTCTGTTTGCATTCTCCCGCGGCAAGAAGAGGGGCTTTTGGGCTTATGCTCCTAAGGAGTTCTATGAACTTCTTGAGCCCATGAATGTGAACTACGTAAGCGCCAAGGATTGGGTGAGCCACGGGAAGGTCTCAGCCAACACGATCAGGAAATGGCACTATACTTTCTTGGTCCGTCACAAGATTGCTCCTGATGTTGCTGACTACATCCAGGGCAGGTCTTCAACCTCGGTCGGTGCCAGGCATTACGGCCACCGCGAGCTCTTGGCTGATGAAGCCTACTCACGGGTTGTGGATGAGTTGAAGAAGGTGTTGGAGGGGTGAAAGATGCATCCGGTTCTAGTTGTCATGATGCTTCACTTTCTGTTGCTAGGTCCTCAGGAGCAAGAGCAGGTCGAGCCGATTCAAATCGTCTCGATAAGGGCAATTGCGCGGAAGAACGGACTCAACAAAGATTTTGTCTGGAGAAAATTCAAGTGGTATGCTGAGATATACAAGAACAGCCCCCAACATATCATCTATGGCCCGGACGGGCGGAAGTACCCGACGCAGAAATTCGTTGAGTTCCTCGAGCAGGTTCTCGGGCGGAAAATCGTTCTTTGAGCTTCTTTTTGCGACATTGTCATTTTCTTCCCAACCTCTCTAAGTGATACGCTGAAATCACTTCTCAAGCCTCCGCGGAGGGATGCGGATGTGAGGTTTCGGAAAAAGCTGGTCGGCCTGGTAGTGATAGCGCTGTTTCTCGTCAGCATCGCAGGGGCCGCGAGTGCAACAGAGTTTGACCTGCCAAAGTGGGTCATCGTGCCTGAGGACAGCACTTTCAGCGACGTGACGCTGTTCTGCGGGCTTGATGCGATGGATACAACGAACAACGTGACGCCCTGCTATCTCGATGGGACACTTGCGAACGCTACAATCCACTTCAACAGCACGACAGGGTATCCAAAGCTCGTCACGGGCAAAATCGGGAATGCGTTCGAGTTTGACAGGAGTACTGGAGACTATGTCTCGGCACCACTTCCAAGTGCATTTGCGAGCGGAATCAATACGAGCGTGACATTCACAGCGTGGGTGATGTATTCAAGCCAGAGTTCGATAGGTTGGGTAGTAGGCGCAAGCTCGTCATGGGGGCTACAGATTAGTTTAACCGGAGCGTTGGTCTTCCTGTTCTGGCATGATGGGGCATATGATTCAGTATCAACTTCACCCCTTACTCCAGGACAATGGTATTTTGTCGTCGGCAGGTACAACATACAAACGGGAAAAGCGGAGGTATTTGCATTTGATGCATCTGGAACGCTGGTTGCGTATAACTCCAAGACTATCACGCCAGGTACAGCACTTCTGACACAAACGTGGGTGACAGGTATTTGGATTGGATATACTTTGAATGGGGTTGTGGATGAAGCACGTATCTACTCCCGTGCCCTCACCGACGACGAAATCAAGCTCCTCTACCTCGCAGGCCGTAAGAAGCTCTCCGAGCCCGCAAACTTCCGCCAGATCTTCAGCCCCATGATTGACCTGACCAGAGACCGCGCGACCTTCTACGCCGGTCTCGAAGTCAGCACGACCGACCCGAACGGCTACGTGCCCGTTCCAGAGAGCGCTGTGAACATGAGCATCACCAGCGCGCCGCGCCTGAAGTCCGACTACACCAACGCCGACTTCTATTACCAGGGCCACTACTGGTACCGCGCCGACAAGATACAGTTCAACCTACCGATCCAGTTCGAGACCGTCCGCGAGAGCGGCGGCTTCTCGAAGGAGATTCTCCTCGACGAGGATTCAAAGACGTTCGTCTACGAGAAGGAGTTCAAGGTCACCAACCCCACCGCCGCGAAGCTGAACGTCGTCTATGCCGTTGACCCCACAGCGCTCGGCTTCAGCCCACTTGACTACCCGAAGTTTGAAATTGACGGCGTCAGCATGGCCGAGTGGAGACCAAGCAACAGCTCGACGCTCTACCTCATCCACACGGATGTTCTCGAACCGGGCGAAGTCTCAACGCATTGGATAAAGAGCACCTGGACGATCACAAAACAGGAGCTGAATTTCCCCGCCTCGTGGGATGACTTCAAAGGTATCACAAATTGGAGCATTGCGGAAAAACTTGCAAAGAACGCGGCTGAAGGCAAGACGGACACCTACGTCAGAGTTATCAAGATTGACAGCAATGCAGACTTGGCTAACATGACTGTTCTCGTGCCCCTGAAAGATGTGAATGATCAGGAGGATGTTCTTGAGGCTGTGGCCCTGACCGGCAGCAGGGAGACGCTCCAGGTCGAGAAGCTGGAGGACGGCAAGATTGTCGTCAAGGTCCCGAGCGAGGCCTTCGTTTCAGGACATGCAGAAATCAAAGTTCTCTACAACAAGTCGGGCGGCTCCTGGTTCAGCCAGCTCCTTGAGAAGATACGCTCGCTCATGAAGAAGATTCTGAGTTTGTTTGGAGTAGGATGATGCTTTCGTTGTTGATGCAATACGAAGGAGGTTGGATGTATGGGCTGGAAAAAGTTGGTTGGACTCGTTGGAGTTTTCCTGATGGCGATGGCAGTGTTTGTCGCGGCAGCGACAATCAGCAACGTGGTTTGGGAGAACGCGATAACCGAGCCGGACGTGGGCTATGCGGCAGATATCATAGAAGGACAGCCCGCAACCATCAACATCACCATTCTGAAAAGCGACGGGCAACCGTTCGCCCCTGCAAACTTCCCGCCAAACACAACCCTGACGGTTCGCGGACGCTTTGTTGATGAGTACGGGAACGCAATAGACATGACCGGAGACGGTGTCCCTGACATCTGGAACTTCACCAACACCTCCACGCCTGGCCTCTGGACTGCAACAATCAACGTGAGCAACGTCCAGCCTGGCATGTACACCTTCGAAATAAGCGCGGTCGCGACGAACTCGACGACTGGAGCGATAATTGACAACGCGACCCTGCGCGAACAGATTTGGGTTGCCGGTGGCCCGTATTGGGTTGCAATAGCAAACGTACACGACGGGCAGGAAATCCGCATTGGTAGCTTCAACTTCACCATAACCAGCCTGAGCGACGTTGGTGCCATCCTGACCCTCCCCAACCTCACCGCGCTCACCCTGACCGACAACGACCACACGGGCATTCTGGCATTCCAGAGGGACGTCACGGGCGACGGTGCGAGCGACTGGCTCATGTTCATCAAGAGCACCGACGAGGACAACAACCCCGTGTACAACCTGTACATCTACTCTAAGGACGCCTCGCTCCTCGACGATTTCAACCAGAGCACAATTGACTTCTACAGGACAAAGGGCAACATGATTGTTTTTACGAACAGGGTTTTCAAGGATCCGAACGACAATTACAAGGCGTGGGTTGCGTGGGACAACTCACTCCTTGCAAAGCTTGGGATAAAAGCAGTGGACTACTATATCATCCCGGTTAGGGGACGCGAGCACTGGTGGGAGAGGGGCGCTCCTGCTGCCCATGAGGACGTGAAGATCATCAAGCGCACAACGTACCTTTGGGGACTCTTCGGGAATGACAAGGTCGTGTACGAGGGCAACATCTTCGGAAAGAACGTGAATATAGACAACGTCCTGAAGGTCTTCGGCAAGTTCGCCGGGAACAATGCACTCTTTGACACAAGAAATTGGCGTTGGGAAATCAAGAAAGCAATGGGTGACATAACGATCCCGAACGACTATGATCTCCAAGGCCGTGAGCTCCGCGACCTGGCGATTGACGACGACCTCTGGCGCGGCTTCAACCCGCTGAAGACCAGCAAGCATGGTTTCTTCAGTGAGAGCGTGGATTGGGAGAATCTCCTTGGCCTTGCGAATGACAGCGAGGGCAGCTGAGGGGGCCTGAGCAGTGAGGGCCCTTCCAGCGACTTTCATTATCTTCATTGTCCTTCTTTCCTCCTTCAGCGTTGCAGTAGCTGACAGCTTCAACGAGACGATCACACAGCCCGGGCTTCCTCACCTGAGCGTTTCCGACTACGTGAACAAGATTCTCATCAAATTCAAAGAGTGGCGTTTCGATTCAAAGGGGCTAATCAAGACAAACACAGGCATCTACGTGGATGACCAGTTCTGGAATTGGGTGACTGGCTCGATTGAGGCCTCGGCCAACCTCACCGACATGGCTCTGAACTGGCTGAACACATTCAAGCAGAAGGTGCAGAACGACGAGCCGGTTCAGTGGATTATCATCACATGGACCAAACCAAACGACCATCTCAAAGAGGCCCTTGAGGCGGTTGGGGCAAAGGTTCTCTATGTTGATGAGGGCATCAACGCGATTGCAATCGAGGCCCGCCCAAGCCTCGTGAAGAACCTAGTTTACTCAAAAGCTTTCGACTTCCCCTACCGCTTCTACATTCGCGAGGTCTGGCCTGACCTCTACGTCG
>CAZAPD010000006.1:0-18861 GCA_964487115.1 uncultured Thermococci archaeon
TATGGTAGCCCCGCCGGGATTCGAACCCGGGTCGCGGGATCCAAAGTCCCGCATGCTTGGCCGCTACACCACGGGGCTGCCCGATAGTATGGAATACCATTGCCTTATAAAAGTTATCCACTTCTGAAAGGTTCAGAATACAAACTCCTCACCCTCACCAAAGGAGAACTCACTCATGACCCTCTCGAAGTCACTCTCAGCAGCATAAACAAATCCACATCTATCGCACTTCAGAAAAATCCCATCCCTCCGCAAGGGGGCAAAACAGATAGGACAGCGGTATTCTTCAACCTCAAACTTGGAAAAAACATCATCAAGCATGACCAGAAGCTTCAGTTCATTCTCCCAGTCCTCATGTACCATTCCCCAGTAGGGAGTTGAAACCGGAACTTCATCTTCCACTAAAAGGGGGTTTATCCCAAGGCTTCGAATTCCATGAGGCAACTTTTGAGCAGGTTCTATCGAAACAACGAACTGATCATAAAACTCAATGTTCTGAGCCCTAACTGTAATTCCAGCACCTATCCTCCTCCTCAATGGATAGAGCTGGAGGAACATCGCATCGTTGTAGGGATCAAAGCTCACCGTGGCCCCAACATGCTTCGATGAAAAGAACTGGGTCAGATTTTCCTCTCTGTCCTCACCAACAAATCTGAAGCCGAGCTTTCTCATGGCCCGGTTTATAAATCCGGGTCGGGGATAGGAAGAATAGGCCAGATAATACTCACCAATCCACCCGGCCAATGCCATGGAATAACCCACAAAGAACTGCTTCTGAATCCTGAGATAGGCAATGCTCGGCACCAGTTTTATCACTGATTTTCACCGCTAAATTCAGAAACGCTGAGGAAGTATTTATGGTTTTTGCCTTAGAACAAACCTCTCCTCAACCCCCCGACTTATGAGAACAAAGGCCAGAGCCAGGAGAGCTATCGCAACTCCAGGCGGCAGAATCCACCACCAAGCACCACTTATAAAGCCGCCTTGGATGTATGCATCCGCCATATAAGAACCCCAGTTTATCCCGGGTATCATACCAAAAAACCCTATGAAAGTTATGAAAACTATAAGCCTCGGTATGGCAAGGGAGATATAGGATGTAGCAACAACAACTGCCCGGGGGAGAATATGTCTCCTGATTATATGAGCATCCCCAGCCCCCAGACTCTTTGCGGCTTCTATATACTCCTGAGATAACTCCTGAAGAATTATCATTTTCAAGCTCCTCGCATCTCTACCCCAGAAAAGGGATGCAAGTATGATAGCAAGCGTAAGAGTTGAGATTCTCATTCCAAGACCTGAAGCCTGCTTTGAGAAGAGAAATATTAGCGCCAGAGATGCAGGAAGGAGAGGTATGGAAAGAAGAATCTTGTTCATAAAATCCACAGCTTTGCCTGCAGGATTACGATAATAACCGGACATAATACCAAAGAACATGACAAAGATAAAAAGCAGGCCTGCAGAGAGAAACGTGATTAGAAGGGTGTTTCTCATTGACCATGTGAAACCAATCCAGAGATCTCTCCCCTTTGAATCGGTCCCCATAAGTCCAAAACAGCTGCCTATTACCCTAATCTCAGGTTTGGGGGGTGTTGAATTGTTGAGGGAGTAAATTACTATATTAAAAATGTATTTCCCGTGCAGAGGCTTTCTGTCCTTGCCCATAAACAGAAGGGAAACAGGGTTCGTGAAGTAGTCCATGGTGATGTTGAGATATGATGAAGCCATTCCCGAAATCTGTTCCCGAACAAAACTGTCTATTCCCAGAAAAAGCTCTGGATAATTAATGGGATTGCTGTAGAGGTGAATGCTGTAACCATCGGGCCTGCGAAGGGAAACATCGACTACATAGTTATCGCTTAAATTTGAACCGAAGAGAATAACCACATCCTGCGGCGGAACATCATAACTGTATTCATACATGTAAGTGTTGTTATAAATGGTTACACCAGAATACCTAACCACATGAGTCTCAGGCGTTAGCACTTCTGAAACCGCCCTGTCATGAAGGGTTAGATAGTTGTACCATTCAGGAGGTGCAAACTTGGGGTTGTAATGCCAGTGTGTGATATCATCCCAGGTGGAAAGCTCACTTTCAGGAACAATTACCGGAACGATGAGCGAAAAGAGAATAAAGAAAAGAATCATTACAGCTCCCAGCCGAATTTTCATCCTCTCACCCCTACCCTTGGATCCAGATATGCGTATAGGGTCTCAAGGAGCACAGCCGCAACGACGTATATTACAACTATGAGGGAGCTCACAATAAGGAATAGCATTGGATGGATGCTCATGATTACTCCCCGATTCAAAGCAACATGCCTTGAAAAGCTATAGTATAGGAGGGTACCAAGTCCTTTGAGTCCAAAAATTATGTCTATTATGAACGTACCGGTAATCAGATCAAGAAGGGTGTAGGTAGTGAATGTTAGAAACGGGGGAAAAACATTTCTCAATATGTGTTTCCGAATAATCCACCATTCTGTAAGGCCCTTTGCCCTCGCGACAGCAACATACTCCTTATCAAATTCTTCTATTGCAAGGTTCCTTATTCTAAACGCATATCCCCAGACATACACAAGAGTCACCGAGAGAACCGGAATTATCAGGTGGGTAAGGATATCAAGATATCGCCACACCCCAGCTCTTGGAGGCAACGACTCCCAGCCAGATACTGGAAGAATATCTATTTTGAATCCAAGGACGAGTATGAGGATTCCCGCAAGCCACCATGCAGGAATCCCTTCAGAGAACGGTGCCATGAATGTCAGGATGTGATCAATGGGTGAATCCCTTTTGAGACCACTGAAAAGACCAAGGGGGACTCCAAGAAGGAGTATAAGAATCCAAGATAGAACAAGTAAAGAGAGAGTTCTCATAACATAGGGTGAGAGATCAGCCCGATACTTAACGATTATCCTAAAAGCCTGTTTTAAGTACTGAGGTGCCAGAACATATGTGGGTTTATCCAAACCAGCCTTTTTGAGGTAATAATACTCAAGATACTCTCGTGGGGTCATGTTAAGCCTTTTTGCTTCCTCCTGCATCCACGGGCTTTGATAAAAAACACTGTAGTATTCCCTGCTTATACTATTCATGACATTTTGCTTGGAAACCTGTATTATCAAGGCCGAAAGAATGAGCATGACTATGAGACTGATTATAATTATCTCAAGAGAGCGTTTTAAAACAAACGCCATACGTGACATGATGACACCTAAAGGAAGTAACTTCAGAAATTTATAAGTTTTACTGCTGTGTTAAAGGAAAAATCCTCAGGAGCCAAAAAATTCATCCAAACTAATCGACTTTTTCTTTTTGAGCCGGGCTTTTTCTTCTTTAACCACCTTCTCCAAAGCTCTTGCTTTTGGCTCTTTTTTTATCTTTGTGGATTTTCCCCTGCCCTTAAACTTTCCATTCTCCCTTAATTCATCAAGATATCCGTTGCCCTTTATTTTCTTCCCTGTTCTCTTCGCTATCATTATGTCGCAGATATCATTTGTATTCAAGCTCATAAGCGTCCTTTGGGTTTCAGGAAAGACATTTTCAAAAAGGCTTTTAATATCCCTCTCTGTCAGGCATATCCTCTGCCTTGTGTATTCAAGAACGCTGTACTTCGCCACAAGCATCTTTGCTGTTGGAAGATACTTCTCAATGGCACCCTTGCTTACAGTCAGGACAATTTTTCCACCACACTTGGGGCACTTGCCGTTCATCGGCGGTCTCCTGTATTTTGTGTTGCACTTCACACACCGAAACTCCTGCCGTGTAAAGCTCCTCAAATTTCCCCTCAAGTCTGGGATTAAGTGAGAGTTTATAATCGTCTCAGCCACGTGATGCTCATCGACGGCCCTTATACGTTCGGCCAGTTCAAGCTGCCTCTTAACTTTGTCGACCATATCACCTAACTGCTTATAGAGGCTCAGCTTTGGTCCCAGAGCAATGTCATCGGAATCATGTGTGAACTTAAGCCCTTCATACATCTCGGGCTTTCCCAAGCGATCTTCAACACGTTCTATGAATTTGATTTCCTTTGGAGACTTCATTTCATACGTTGCCTGATAAAACTCAAGAGGATAATATCGAACTATATCGAGGTTATGAACCTCACTGTCAACTTCTCTCGGATCCAAACGCGTGGTAACAACTAAAGGTGCATCCATTTTTCCGCCACGTTTTTCGGGTAGATAGTATTTGGAGAAGTTAAGGAGGGCATCAAGGAGAAGCATAACTGCATCTTCATCACCATCACAATTTGCTGTAGTGATATTACTATTAATTATTATAGTATGATACTTCAAGGCACTGAGCGAATAGACGAAATCATCTGATGATTCGATGTATTCCATAGAGCGCACCTTGGCAAGGATCCCCATTTCAGAGGCCTTTCTGTAGAGCTGGAACTTATGATCCTCCCATTCCATCCTAACAGAGTTCTTCCTTCCGCTTATGAAACCCACAAGTTCCATGAACTTCTTGGCCTGAATACCGTAGAGGTTTAAGCGATAAACCCTCGAAATCGGGATTTCACCACCTTTTCTCTGGTGATACCTCTGAACCACGTTTCCGGGGCGGGAGTTCGCGTTTTTATCAGCTCCCCAGCTCGCGTAGAGACCAAACTTCGAAATCAGCAGAGTGTCAATATCCTCAAGGAGGGGCTTGTTCCCACTGTACACAACAACCATCGGTCTTGAACCTATCACGGTTCCCTTGTCCTCGAAGTAAGCCCGGAGCATCTCCGCGACCTTCTCTGCTGAAAGCTTGAAAACAAACGAAGGAACGCGCTTCGTGCCGGCGTTCTTCCCGGCCTTGAAAACCTCGGTAAAGAGCAGGTGGAGTATCCTTGAACCGACCGTAACTTTTTCACCACGCTCGTAGATTCCAAAGCCGTTGCCAAAGGCTTCCCTTAATGCTCCCTTGAGGTCTTCCCTCGCCTCTTGCTCGGCTATCGAGAAGCTTATCTGGTAAACGCTGTCGCTCTCCCTTGCATAGCCCTCCGCCATGTAGTAGCCGAGGACCCTAAGGAGGGATCTCACTGGAACGAAGCGCCTGATTCTCGCCCTATCCCTCTTGAAGCCCAAGTAGCAGTCTGGAACGTCCTCGATTGAAATGTTTAGCTCCTTCAAAACGTTGAGAAGAACGTCAAGCGGAATCGAATCCCTCCTGAGATAGTCATCCTTGACCTTGGCACCCACGGAGCATAACCATTCAGCTATCCCGCGAATCATTATCGAGGCGTGAAGCTCCCTGAATTCATTCCGTGAGAACTCCTTGAGCAGGTCAAGGAACTCGATGTCCTTCTCCGGGAACTTCACCCTTGGAACGAGTATTAAGTCCCCCTCCCTAACTTCGAAAGCCCTCTTCTCGACGAACTTTCCATTCTCGTAGACGAGAACCGGATGGTCAACGGTAGTCTCGAAGGCCCTGCCGAGCTCAAGCTCGAAACGTATGAGGTGGTCGGTGGAGGGAGCCTTTATGACGTCCTCAATTTCAGTCAGAACCACTTTGCCCGTCTTAGGATCGAGAGAGTAAACCCTGACGTCAGTCTTGGGCCTCTTCCTGACGTAAACCATGTTCTCATATCTTTCTTCCTCAAAGAGGTCGTAGAGTTCCTTAAGCGTAATTCTCCTTGGCATGCCCCCAATATTGACTAAAATCATCGTTTCGCCAGGGAAGCAGTTCCTCCTCTTCGCTGCATGGTAATACGGGTGAGCATAGCCCACGAGAGCATCGACGAAACCTATAATTCTTCCGATGATTCCTGCAGAGGTGTGGGGAGCCAGACCAATTACAAGGTGTCCTATTAAATCCTCCATTTTTTCAACATTGTAGAACCTTGGAAGACCATAGAATCTCTCAAGAAGATCATCTATGAAGTGGGCAACCCTTATAAGATATTTTCCAGCCTCCTTCGGCAGGATAACATCCTGAACTTTAAGCTCAAGTATCTGATCTTCACTCACCAGAGGCTTTCCTTCAAAGTCATGAGTATATCCAAGCTCCCTCAGCTTTTCAACGCTAACCCCGATTTCCCGCGGCCTGAAGTGGGTTATTGGTGCATCGGTTGCATCAAACCGAATGGTTCCATCTTTGAAAACGTAGACATCATTTTTTGCCCTCAGAATGCCTTTTTCAAGAGGTTCTGCTATCTTGAAACCAGAAGTCATTCCCATGACACCTTTGAGCCTGTCCAGGGTATTTATCCTGATGTTACTCATCGCCCTATTCAGAAGCTCTGAAGGATTTATTTTCCTCCTGACGTACGGCTTCATTTCGATTCCACATTTCGGGCATATCCTGTCCTCGGTAGAATGAAATCCACATTTGGGACATGTAAAAAGAAGCTTTGCCTCGGCACCACACACAGGGCATTTTGGAAAGATGTCTGTATGGCCACATTTAACACATTTGAACTGTGCTATCTCCACAAAGGCGGTTTTACCGTCTTCAGCGGCCTTCTTTATATCCCTCGAACTCCCTCCAGCCAAACCTATGGGAAAGAGAACATGCACTGGTGGTTTCATCTTTCTCTCTTTGGCTTTTTCCGGCCGCCCCATCCTTGCTCCGATCCAGCTTATGCCCTTATCCCTGAGTTTTATCTCGCTCACTTCATTTATCAGGTCTATCGGGGTGTAAAATTCTTTCAGCTCTATCCTTTTCTCAAGATTCATCAGAGGGATCAGCAGGGCAGCACTCCATGGGTATTCAATAACAACGCTTCCGTCTTCCACCCTGTGAGGAAGACCAAGGATCTCAAGATAGCGCTTCGCTTCTCCGAGAGTATCAAGGGATATAACAATCTCCAGGGCATATTTTATTCCCCTGTATTCCCCCCACTCAATCTGAGCATTCGCGAGGATGTTTTGGAGGGTTATTAGCTCCACAGGTTTCAGGGTATTCCAGTAAAGGGTGTAATACGGATGAAATGGAATATCCAGAATCCGGGAGATGTGTATCGCATCTTCAACCTTCGGCTTAACCCTCAGAGGATCCCTGAGGAGGTTTTTAAGAAATTCAGCATCCATGTCAAGATAATCGGCAGCTTCTTCAACCACCTCTTCATCATTCTCCTCAAAGGGCTTCAGCTCAACCTCATACACATCCTCTACAGCCCTGACAAATTCCTGAATCCACCATTCTTCGGCATAGTTTGCTGGAAGAAGGATATGATTATTCTCAACGAAGTCACCAAAGTTTATTATGGCATCCCCAACATAGAGAATCTCCTTAAGCCTATCCCTTATTCTCAGGGCAGTCTCGTAGTCATCAACTCTAAGAACAGAACCATCTTTGAGTTTAACAATCGGACCCTCAGCGGTTGTTGAGGGGGTCACTATACAGCCTTTACCGGGCCTCTCGGTTTTCATCTGGGTTCCAACAGCCAAAAACTCATCAAGAATCAGCATCGTTGCCGGGTTTATAGACCACGTTGCAAACCCACTTGTCCTTGAACGGCCATACCTCAGTCTAAACCCTCCATTTGTTGAAGGCTCTGCAAATAGTGGTCTGCCCCCAATTATCTCCTTTGTATATTTTGAATTCGGAGCAACATTCTCCCTGAGCTTCTCGTAGAGTTCATAATAGAAGCCCTTTTCAACATCAGTTGTGATTTCACTCCCCGCTTCATGCTCTTCCGGGCTCGAAGCAACTTTTTCCTCCGTTTTGCCCTTCTCCTTCGATTCGACAAACTCCTTGATCCATTCCCACCCTTCAATTCCCATCTTGTCTATGTATTTTACCAGTTTTTTGGCTTTCTGAAGAACACCCTCGGCCAAAACCAGAATCGCTCCACCTCTGAGGTGATTCGTTTCAACACCAGGAACATTTCTGTGACTCACCTCGACTTTATCAGTCTCTTCACCTGTTATCTCAACCGGGATGTTTCTCATTGCCATTCGCACTTCATCTGCACTCGGATGATACTGCAAACGCGTGACGGCCCTGTGATACAGGTCGACCTCCTCAACCATTCGTTCTATATGTGCATCGGTAGGCTTGAATCTGACAAGACCCAGCTTTTTCCTGACGTAATCACCAACGAGAACACTTAATGCCTGAGCAGTTCCGCCAGAGCTCCTTATCGGACCAGCATAATAGAGTGCGAGATACTCCGAACCATCAGCATTTTTCTTGATTTTAACATCAGCTATGCCTTCAAGGGGGGCAGAGACAATACCTTCCGTAAGAATTGCCAGAGCGGTCCTCACCGCCTGCTCTGCAAGCTTTTCCTTACTCTCAAACTTTCCGAATTTTCCGTCTATTATCTCATCAACAACCTTTAAAGATGCAAGTTCCTTCCCGTATTCCTTAACTAATGCCCTAATTCTCTCAGCAACACCCTTAGGGCCAACAAGACTCTCAACACGCCCAGCCATGTCCGTTGCTTGAGGTACTTCGACTTCCCTGGATGGATCACGTCCAGAAGCCCTCGCCCTTTCAGCTATCTCATATGCCCGGTCAATCTCCTTCTGCAATCTTTCAAAATACGCCTTCATATAATCACTGTAAATATCCATGTTAAACACCCTCGCACCATTTGCTAAAATCTATAACCGTCTTCAGACGGGCAGTTTCAACATCTATAATCGGAACTCTGCCCGGAGTAGGGACTATGTTGACCATCTTCTGGAATTCCGTCTGGGCCTGCCATGTGGCAGAATTGATAAGGAAGACTCCATGGTAGACCTGATACTGGAGAACATGCACATGTCCAGTATGGAAAAGATCAGGAACGCTTTCAATAACCAGAAGATCCTCAGGATCCGGGGCGATAGGAACTTTACCCCCAAATGTTGGGGCCAAGTGACGGAGCTTCAAGAGATTTACCATGGCCTCAGCAGGTCTGTGATGGCTCCGGTTCGGCACAAATGAGACAATGTCCTCAATTCCCCTCCCATGATAAATCAGGAACTCCCTCCCATGAAGATCTATAACAGCAGGATTGCTTATAATCACAGCATTTTTAAGTTTAAATATTGGGCGAGCATACTCTTTATAGAATCCCGGCTGGGGCAGTGCCATTCTCGCAGCGTCGTGGTTCCCGGGCCCTACGAACATTGTCATGTGGTCCGGAACATTTGCCAAGAGATTTGCCAAGGCTTCATACTGGTCAAAAATATCAGGAATATTTAACTCGCTGTATTGCCCAGGATAAATACCAACCCCATCAACGACATCGCCGTCTATTATGATGTATTTGATTCTGCTCACTATTTCCTCCTCTTCCCTGCTGTTTACTTCACCGTTAAGCCATTCAAGAAACTTGATGAAGGCTTTTTCACAGAACTTGTTGCTCCCCACATGTATATCACTCAAAAGCACTGCATAGACCTTCTCATCGAGGGGGGGTTTATTACGCTTGTAAAGTGGCACATCAGGCAAGTAGATATTGTTGGCAAAGAGGATACCTTTTTTTGAATAGTATCCCTTGAAAGCAACCACCGCATCAGGAACTATATCGAAAACTTTTTTGTAATCCTCCTTATCCCTTCCTATAAAAACCTTAATGGTTCCCGTTCCATCCTCAACCTCAAACATATAGCCTTTCCTTGTTTCTCGCTTTGAATTTATCAGCCCTATTATGGTAACCTCCCCTTCAGGAACGACATAATTGAGCTTTGCAATGTCAAGGACACCAGAAACTTCAGGATTTTCCCGGAGAATCTTTCTCATCTTCTTCATCCGGCTCTTGAAGTAGTTGGCATAAACCTGAACTATTATTTCACCCTCTTTGCCGTTTGCACTTTTTGCTTTTGGAGGCTTCAGTTTGATATCCTTCACATCGAACTTGATTTCATAATCATCAGGAATTTCCTTTGCCTTAAATTTAAAATCTTTCCTTGGCTCAATGACGAGATCAGAATAAGTTGAATAGCTCCTCATTTCCTTTTCCGGAATTATCTCCTCTTCCACAGACACCAAAACCCCGTAATCGCCATACACTGCCCTTGGGACCTCCTCCTCATCACCGTTTCCACTGGAAAATTCCGCCACAGAAGCTCCGGAATCCCCATTTTCCGAAGTTTCAGCCTCAAAAGACGGTTGCATATCGGAATCAGTTCCAGTGGAAATAGAACTCTCGCCCCCAACAACCAAGGATTTTACGTCCGTAGTTTCCCCATAACTGGAAAATAAAGATTGATTTTCTGGGGCAATTCCAGTGGAAATGCAACTTTCTTCCCCAGCAGTTTGAAGTCCCGCTGACTCAATAC
Source organism: uncultured Thermococci archaeon (assembly GCA_964487115.1). Lineage (GTDB taxonomy): Archaea > Methanobacteriota_B > Thermococci > Thermococcales > Thermococcaceae > Thermococcus. The sequence continues at coordinate 10,212 of CAZAPD010000006.1, forward strand.
TTCCGAAAGTAGTGGGTGCAGTCAGATTTTCAGTGGAAGCTATGGATTGAACCTTCTTAATGCTCTCAAGTATCAAGGGCTCTGCTGTGAGTATGCCCTTTGATCTGAGAAATTCCTCTGCGAGTGTGTTATCTATCACGAATGTTTCCCGAGCTTTGGCAAATTTTATCAGCTCAGATAACACAAATTCCTTCTTATATTTATCCTGAAGGAGAAAATAAGCTGGGGGAGTTATCAGATATTTGTTCATCAGCAGATCCCTAATCAGATCCATTAAAGCAGCCTCCTCTGGGGGGACATGTTAACAGTTAGCAGAGATTGAAGCTGGCTATCATGACGATATATGTTCTTGACTTTATAAGGTGTTATGTTCAACCGAATTTCTTTAGTCCTTCCGTAGCGTCCTTTACTAACCACCTTAGCATTGATGATGCCCAGCATATCAAGCTCATTGATTAAGTCACTGATCCTCCGCTGTGTCAGAGGTTCAAGGTCGATATAGTCACAGAGACTTTTATAAACAGAATACACATCCCCAGTGTTAGCAGGCAACTCCCCATTTTCATCCAACAGCACAATGGAATAAAGGAGCACCTTTGAATGTAGGGGGAGAGTCTTTATGACTTCCTCCATTGTATCCTGTTCGATTTTTTCTTGGGCTTTCCATACATGCCTCTCAGTGACCTTCGGAGCACCTTCCCTCTCCGCGATTTCACCACTGACCCTGAGGAGGTCAAGGGCTCTCCTTGCATCCCCATGTTCTCTCGCAGCAAGCGCTGCACAGAGGGGAACAACCCCTGTATCAAGGACATCTTCATAGAAGGCATCTTTAGCTCTCTGAAGAAGTATATCCCTCAGCTGAGTTGCATCATATGGGGGAAAGACTACCTCTTCTTCACTCAGACTTGAAAGAACTCTCGGATCAAGGTAATCTTTAAATTTGAGGTCGTTTGAGATACCGATTATACTAACCTTTGCGTTTATCAGCTCGGAATTTATTCTTGTTAAACTGTAAAGAACATCGTCCCCACTCTTTTTTATGAGCTTGTCAATTTCATCAAGAACTATGATCACGAAGCGCTCTTGGGCATCCACAACCTCCCGTAACTTTGCATAAACCTCGTCCGTTGGCCATCCAACCAAGGGGACTTCCACACCACTTTCTTCCTTGAAATAATTTACGATGTTGGCTAAAACCCGGTACTGAGTATCGACTATCTCACAGTTGACATAGATAACATCGACAGGAACATCATGTTTATCAGATATTCTTTTTAATTCCTCAGTTACAAACTTAATCGTCACAGTTTTACCTGTCCCAGTTTTACCGTATACAAACACATTTGACGGTGTTTCTCCCCTGAGGACAGGAACCAGTATGTGGGCCAGATTTTCAATCTGCTCCCTCCTGTGGGGCAACTCCTTAGGAGTATAACTGTGTCTCAGCACTTCTTTGTTCTTGAATATTTTGCGTGCATGAAGATATTTTTCAAAGATTGAACCCAGATAGTTCTCTTCCACACCGATCCCTCCACTGGAAATGTAGGAGTATGTTGTACATTTTGATACTTTTAATTTATATATTGTAAATATTAAACCATTATGTTTAAAAATTTAAAACATAAAGTGCATGTAATATACTATATATAGTACAATATGGCAAATTTTCCAGAGGAACCACATGATCCACAGGAAACTGCAATACTAAGGTAATCTCAAGTGGTTTATATGCTTTGCTGAACACGGTCATGTAAAAAAGAATGTCGGACAAAATATAAAAGAGGCAAGTTTAGAAGTATCCCACATCATCATCTGCATTCTTTTTTGATTCCATAGCACTAAAAATCTGATTCAGAAGTGCTTCTGCATCTTCTTTACTCATTCCGACCTTTACCACCAAGAAATCCACGAGTTCTCTTTTCGTCGCACCTTTTTCTATTCGTTCTATTATCATACCAATCACATGTTCAAACACAGACTGAGCAAAGTCTTCTTCAAGACCAAGAGCATGGATAACTTCATTTATACCCAGCAGTAAAACTGTCAACGCGTCATTAAATTCGTCCCGCCCCAGGGTTTTCCTATCCAAATCAACCCTGAGCATTATTTCATCATTCATCCCACTTAACGTGAATTTTAATAAGTTGAGATTATCATTCAAGCGAAGAAGTGTATGATAAATTTTTAGCCTTTCATCGGTTGAAAGGGTCAATGTGTCCATGCCCAAAGGAACAATGAGATGAACAAATCCTTCACTAAATACCAGATTGAGTACAAAAGGCATTTTTGGATATTCAGCTATATACTTGCCCGGACCAATCCTATTAACCGTCCAAGGAAAATCAATAATATCCCGAGCATTGTCCTGCCCCTCTCGAAGCCAAGTTATAATCTTCCTCTCCAAATCACCTTCCACTGGAATCACCATAAGCATTTGGCAGTAGTCCATTAAAACATTATGTTTCCATATGAAATTCCACGGCCATTATGAACAGTAATATACATCATATGTTGACATAATAAATGAACAATGGGTATTTCCATTGAAAGATCTATGCACTACTCTGGCTATCCATTTATGCGCGTCAATGATACAACACATACATTTTAGTTAAGGGTTTATGTTAACCTTAGGATGGATAATCAAACAAAAATGACCCCGGGGGAGTTTTATTTCCACTGGAACCTGATTAATGCTACACTCCATCCATCCGATTTTCACTGGTGTAAACACTCCCATTTTCTATACATTTACTACTATATATATGTTTCTATGAACGCATATATAAAGAATAATATAATAATTGCAACAGTTTTATAAAATTTCCAATGTTGATTTAAAAATATGTGGAAAAATATCTATTTGCTGTGTGTAATATCCTTTATAAGGATCTGTTTCTAAATACAAACCTACGATACCAATCCATTTTTCCAAATCTCGTCTCCAGTGGAAATAAAACTCTGGGGGATCTTTAAAATATTCATCGAAATGGGCCTCTGTTTCCACTGGACTATACAGTACGTTTATGTGTCTAAACATGCATCAATGCGCTGTAGTACTACCATCACATTTAAAATGTATGTCGAGGACATCATTAACATGATACCAGTACCGCTTGTTAGAAGGCTCATAAGAGTAAAGGTGAAGGTGAGAAGAAGCAAATTCCTCGTGATAGCAACGGTTGTAGTGTTCCTAGCTTTTATATTCTCTCTCCTCTTCATGTATTTTGAGAGAATATCGTTTTTTGATGCTCTCTACTGGGCTATTATAACAATGGCCACGATTGGCTATGGAGATGTAACTCCTCTGACTGAAGGTGGAAAAATTGTTGCGATGATGGCCGCGGTTGCTGGAATATCTACATTTACAGCTCTTATATCTCTTCTTGCTGAATCGTTTATATCTTCATCTATAAGGAGGATGATGGGAATGCACAGAATCAATTTTAAGATGCACTATGTTATTATAGGGGAAGGGGGCAGTGTTGCGAGCTGTGTAGATGAACTGAGGGCTGCGATTGCCTCGGGGCAGGCTGCAGATGGTGGGATTGTTGTTCTTCTGCCGAATGAAGAGGAAAAGAAAAAACTGGAGCTTCCCGATGATATCGAGATTTTGGTGGGAGATCCAACTAACAAAGAAACTCTTCATCGTGCTGGAGTTCAAAATGCTTCCCACGTTATCCTTGCTCTCGAAGATGATTCCAAGGCAGTGTTTGTCACGCTTCTCATTAAAAATCTCTCACAGGCCCGGGTATTTGTGGAAGTACTCAAGGAGGAAAGCGTCGAGTTGCTTAAACAGGCGGGTGCTGATAGGGTGATTACCAGCAGAAGCCTTGCAGGACGTCTACTTGCAAGTGCAATATTTGAGCCTGAAGCTGTTGATGTTATAGATGACCTGACAACCTCTTCCAGAGGTTATGATATCACTGTCATGCATCTGCCAGAGATATGGGGAATGAAATATCGGGATGCTTTTGAACGGCTTTACCTCAAGGGATTGTTTTTGATAGGATACTCAAAAGACAACATCCGATTGGTGCCGGGACTGGATGAATCCATCCCAGAAGGTGCGAAGGGTATAGTAATCAAAGCCTCTGTTCCTGATGGGAAGTAGTTTGTTTCTGCAGGTTTTCTGGGTTTTTTATTTTATACGCACACTGTGTTTTCTGCTAATCTCGCTCAGCTGTTCTCTATATCTCTGGGAGAAAAGTATATAACCCTCAGATTTTTACTCTAATCAGCAGTATGTTCGTGGGTGGGAGTATGGCGAAGAAAAAGAAGGTTGGAGATGAAATAAAAGAGCTGGAAGAGTTTGAAGAACTTGAAATTCAGGATGATCTCGGTCAAAGGGTTCCTAAAAAGAAAAAGAAAGAGAAAACTGTGGCTATGTTGGAGGATTTGCCCGGGGTTGGTCCTGCCACTGCCGAGAAGCTTCGTGAGGCAGGATATGACAGCATCGAAGCAATAGCTGTTGCATCACCAATGGAGCTCAAAGAAATTGCAGGAATAAGTGAGGGCGCCGCTTTAAAGATTATTCAAGCCGCGAGAGAGGCGGCCAACATTGGAACATTTATGAGGGCGGATGAGTACTATGAACGAAGAAAAACTATAGGTCGGATAACTACTGGGAGTAAATCACTCGACAAGCTCCTTGGTGGGGGAATCGAGACGCAGGCTATAACAGAGTTCTTTGGTGAGTTCGGTTCTGGAAAATCTCAGACAGCTCACACACTTGCTGTTACTGCCCAATTACCACCAGAAGAAGGGGGACTGAATGGTTCGGTTATATGGATTGACACCGAGAATACATTTAGGCCTGAAAGAATAAGACAGATAGCTGAAAATAGGGGTCTTGACCCGGACGATGTTCTAAAGCATATATATGTTGCACGGGCATACAACTCGAATCACCAGATGCTCCTGATTGAAAAGGCAGAGGAAATAATTAAAGAGAAAATGGATAGCGACAAGCCTGTTAAGCTCATAATAATCGACTCTCTAATGGCCCACTTCAGGGCAGAATATGTCGGCAGAGGATCTCTGGCAGAGAGACAGCAGAAGCTCGCTAAGCATCTGGCAGATATTCACAGAGTTGCAAATCTTTATGACGTTGCAGTGTTTGTCACAAATCAGGTTCAGGCCAAGCCAGATGCCTTCTTTGGAGACCCCACAAGACCTATTGGTGGCCATATTTTGGCACATTCAGCTACTGTCAGAATTTACCTTAGGAAAGGGAAGGCAGGAAAGAGGGTGGCAAGGCTCATCGATGCTCCTCATCTTCCAGAAGGTGAAGCAATCTTTCGGATAACTGAGAAAGGTATTGAAGATTAAGCTTTTTAACTGATTTTCTCTTACTTTTCGTGATGCCAAAGGTTGAAGCAAAAACAAATCCCGCTCCAGCGGAAATTTTGGATATCCTCTACAGAGCCTTGGCGAGTGAGGCTATTCTAACATTATTTGCTCACTGCAGGGTTCATTATGATGGAAGAGCCAAAAGTGAGCTTGGTCCCGGAGATAGAGTTATTATAATTAAACCCGATGGCTCTTTTTTAATTCATCAAAAGAATAAGCGTGAGCCAGTCAACTGGCAACCTCCTGGCAGCATGGTAAGTTTTTCCCTTGAGGATAATGTGGTAAAGCTGAGAAGTGTAAGGAGAAAGCCTAAAGAAATTCTTGAAGTTGAACTCTTGGAGACTTACTTAGTCTCTTATTTTCAAGCTGAAGACTATGAGGAGCTTGCCCTCACTGGAAGTGAAGCTGAAATGGCCGATTTAATCTTTGAAAATCCTGAACTGATTGAGGAAGGCTTCAAACCGCTATTCAGGGAGAAGCAAATAAAACATGGCATCGTCGATATTCTCGGCAAGGATAAAGAGGGTAATATTGTTGTTCTTGAGCTTAAACGCAGAAGAGCTGATCTCCATGCCGTAAGCCAGCTGAAGAGATATGTGGATACCCTAAGTGAGGAATACGGCCATGTGCGTGGAATTCTTGTAGCTCCATCTCTGACATCTGGAGCAAAGAAACTACTCTTGGCTGAAGGATTGGAATTTAAGAAGGTTGAACCACCGAAGATGGGAAAAAAGAAAACAGGACGTCAAAAAACGCTGTTTTAACTAACCCATTCTCATCTCATGAGGTAGCATCTCTCTTACCTTTGCCCGGATTATGCCATCTCTTTCTATTTCAATAACCTTTCCAAGCCCGAGGAGTTTCAGCTGAAGTCTTACAATCGTCTGCTCTCTTTCATCGCTTTCCTCCCATAAGATTCTTTGGTCCATCTCTTCGAATTTTAGAATTTCAGCTATTAGGCCTTCTGTTCCTCTTGTAACATCATGAAAGGTTTCGTAGGTTAGAAAAACGGTTTTTTGTTTGTGCATGTTCTCTAAAGCCTCTATGTTTCTTGCACTTCTTAGCTCAATTGTTTTATAAGGACTTCTCAAGAGATCATCGAGAACCCTCTTGGAGATTCCAGTGAGAACTATAACTTCCATTCTCTCACCTCACAGGTAAATGCTTTCATACTGTCTCTCTGCTTTTTTCCTCGCAGCTTCCATTTGCTCATGCATTTTTCTGAGTTGTTCTTCGATCATCTGTGCCTCTTTAAGTAAAGGTTCTGTTGAGAGTTCCATTGGAACGAACTTCTTAAGAGCTTCGATGACATTTGCAGCTGCCCTTGGATCCGGTCTATCTCCAAATGTCTCCCCTAAGAGAACATAAGCTTTCATTCCCTCCTTACTGGCCTCCCAGAGCATTTTTCCACTCATCCCCATTATCGAGCCATATGTTAGCACCTTTATTCCTGCATTTTCAAGTTCCCTGTTCTCTTCTTCACTTGCTCCAACACCCCATACTTCCATCTGCTCTTTGAAGAAGCCTATCCCCATGCCTCCCAGAGAAATAACCTTCTGGGCATTGTTTTCCTTGAGATATGATATAATCTCTCTTGCAATTGCATTTACGAGGGTTGGTGTGGTGTAGATGTCTGCTACAGCCAGAATGATATTGTCTGTTCCATAAAAGCGAAGGGGTGGATTGGGTTTTCCCTCGAGAATTAAGGCCATTGGAGGAAGAAATTCGCTTTCTATGTATCCTATCATTTCCATATTCATTTCTTTGATAAGAAAGTTTGCTGCTATATGTCCCACAAGCCCTATTCCGGGATAGCCCTCAATAAAAATCGGATTTTCAATCTTGGGAAGTACAAGCTCTACAGGTTTCTCCCCCATCACATCACCCCCAAGATATTTAGTTTCCAAAGGTTATTAAAGTTTTGGATTCTTTCATTTCTGGAGAGATTATTGAAACCAGAGCTGATGTTATCTGTTCTGGAAAGGCTGTCTTACTTTGTGGATGAACTTATACGCCTTGTTCTTCGAAGTTTGGCTTTTCTCTCCTCAAGCCTCGTCCTTCAGGGTGAGGATGAGGGCAGTACGTCTCCTACCCCTATCAGAAGAGCTTTTATTCCAAGAACGCAAAAACTCTCGTGGTGAAGCCCATGGAGCGCCCGACTCTTCCCTTTATGTTGTGTGATACGATTCGTTGTGCCGTTACTAACTCGGGGCACTATTATTCCGGGGGTAGTGAGATATGAGGTACTCACCCCGTCTTCTCTTCTTTTTGAGGCTTTTTCTAAGGGTTTTTGCATTCGCTTATCCGCTCTTTCTGACGGTTATGTATAACTTCTGGATCTTTGGAAAACTGCCGGCCGCCGCGTGGTGGGGGTATGTAGTCCTCATGGCCCTTTGGGAAATTATCACCGCAGTTGCCGGCAACCGCCTGCCTCTAAAGCCCATCCTAACGGCCTACTTGGCCATTGCCCTTCCCCTCGAATTCCCAAGCGTTCTCCTGGGTGGGGTTTACCCTCACACGGCACTCCTCTTCATGCCGTGGCTTATTCTCTGGTACGGGTCACTGCTGCTTTTAGGCCTGCTCTTGATTTCCCTTAGGAATAGTGATAAGGATGGGACGGGCGGATAAAAGAGAGCTCCATTTCCACTGGAAAGGCAACCCTTATATGAGTGGGGTGAGCAGTTTACATGGTGATGACCATGCCGAGGATAGGCATCATAGGTGGTTCCGGAGTTTACGGCGTCTTCGAGCCGAAGGAGAGCATTAAGGTGCATACACCATATGGAAGACCTTCCGCCCATGTTGAAATTGGGGAAATAGAAGGAGTTGAAGTTGCTTTTATCCCCCGCCACGGAAAGACCCACGATATTCCTCCCCATGAGGTGCCTTACAGAGCCAACATCTGGGCTCTAAAAGAGCTTGGTGTTGAACGCGTCATAGGCGTTACTGCTGTTGGTTCTCTCAGAGAGGAGTACAAACCCGGAGATATTGTAATAACCGACCAGTTCATAGACTTTACCAAAAAGAGGAACTACACATTCTACAACGGGCCGAGGGTTGCCCACGTTTCGATGGCAGATCCTTTCTGTCCAGAAATGGGGAAAATCTTCTATGAAACTGCAAAGGAGCTTGGCTTCCCGGTCCACGAGAAGGGCACCTACGTTTGCATTGAAGGGCCGAGATTTTCAACGAGGGCGGAGAGCTTCATGTTCAGGCAGTTTGCCCACATAATCGGCATGACCCTTGTCCCAGAAATAAATCTGGCAAGGGAGCTTGGTATGTGTTATACCAACATAGC
>CAZAPD010000007.1:0-3747 GCA_964487115.1 uncultured Thermococci archaeon
ACTTCATTGAACTCCTGGCTTGCGATTTGTTTTAGTAGGTCCTCTGGATTCGGATTCTCCACGGCTTCCACCTTCTCACTCTCCTATTACACTTTTCAGCTCACGCCTGATTGGGTTCTCGTCGAATGCCATTTCAATCCCACCGAAGTGCTCTTTCTCTTTGTTCTTGCCCTCCTTGTCTTTATCCTTCCAATAAACTTTCACGCGTGGATTAATGTTTAATGCGAGCTCCACTTCTTTCTTGCTCAGCCTCAACAACTCGAAGTATTTCTCCTTGTACTTATCACGCTCGGCCTTCACGGCTTCGTAGGCTTCCCATCCTGCTTTGATTGCTGGATGAACGACTATTGGAATGGCTTCTTGAATTCCTGTTCCGCGGTATTCGGTAATGTTTTGGGCATAAACCGTTATGGCTTCGTTGTTGAACTTCACGGTTTTCTTGTGTGCTTTTAGTATCTTGTGCGGTGGCTGCTTTCCAACGAATCTTGCAAGGCTCCACCAGAGAGAATCGAGCCAAGAAGGTGGCCTTTCTTGATAGTAGATCCAATACTCATCATAGTTTATGAGGTAGCTTTCAGGATAACCGAGGATGATTGAGCCTTCATCGGGAGTTACGGCAATCAATAATTTTTGATAAGTGGGCTTGATTTGGCTCATTCTTTGGGCTAAAATTCTTTGTTGCTTGATTCTTTCTTCAACTCGCTTTTCAATCTCCTCTTCAAGGTCAAATTCTCTCAAGCTCATGAAGTAGTCTGCCGCTTCTTCATCGTTCATGATTATTCCAGGCTCTCTTTTTGCCTTCTTCTTTTTTCTAAACCGATCAAACAATCCCATTTTTCACCACCTCAAAAGCTTTGATTTGGGCGAAAATACATTTTAACGGTGAATTCTCTATCAAAAGAAAACCAGCCCCTTCCTTTCTTCTTTCTGCGCTTCATAAACTCCTCAAAGCTCCCATGTTCGACGGGTATCCTCAGCTTTTCACCGTCCATTATGGCAACTCTTAGAATGTCAAGGTCCTTTGGGCTCGCGAGAGCTCCGATCACTGCGATGTGGGCCGCACCCATGATGAGCGACATGGGGAGCTTGTATAGGTATTGGGTGCCTGCCACTACGTTTATGCTCAATGAACGCCCTTTCCTGTAGATTTCTTCCATGGCCTTCCATGCAAGGTTGTTCCTTGAGGCTTCGCCTGCTGTTCCAATTAGATCTTGAATTTCATCGAAGAAAATCCAAATATCCACTCTCTTTTTTCCTGCAATGTTCTTCAACCTTTGCCACAAAAGATACATAATAAGCCTCTGTTCCTCTAAGTCCAAATTGGAGTTGTCTGAAAAGTCAATTATATTAATCCTGTCGGTGGTTAGGTAAGAAGTGAAGTCCTTTTGGGAGTCTTTCACGTAGAGCTGATCTGCTGCTATTTCTTCCATGATAGACTTGACGCTTTCCCATGTGCTTTCTCTTATCTGCTCTTGGGAATAAATCATCCCTAAGAGCATTTTTGGGTCGTGAATACCATAAACTTTCCAATACTTACGGATTAGCCTGCCATAGGCCGTTCCCTTTGGGATGTCAAATTTTTGAGAGAGCATGTTGAAGCTTAGGTGTTTGTATTGGATGTGGCCTTCTACTACGTCAGCTTCGGGCCCGTTATCGAGCTTTATTGCGTAGATGCTTCTCGTTGGTCTGAAGACTATCCTCCTCGTTGGGAAGCTTCTAATGTTGAGGCCGTGCCATGTGAAGATGTTTACAGGATACGGCTTTCTTGTGATGTATGCATCTAAGAGGATGTAGTTTGGCAGGCTCATGGCGAAGTCTCCAGGAAAGCCAAGGAGATGTTTGAGCTGTGGGTGCTTTTCTTGTATCTCAAAGTATTGGGCTAAAAATGGATGTCTTCTCTTTGCTTCACTCAATCCGAGCTCTTCTTTTCTCCCTTGCCAAAACTGCTTTAGTCTCTGGAATTTTGAGTAGTCATACTTTCTTTCAAAGATGATTATCATCACTTGCCTGCCGAGCACTTCGCGGTAATAAATCCACAATGCTTCAGCCATTGCTTTCATGAAGGATGTTTTTCCGTAACCTGTCTTTCCGAGCAGGAAGATGTGATTGGCTTCTCCAACTTTGAGAGGCAAGTAAAGCTTCTCTTTCTTGTTTGTACTCATAGCCCGCCCAAGATAGGGCCCACTCGCTGGATTATAGTAAGGGATCTCAATTTCTTCTTGTGTTGTTATTCTCGTCGATATTGCCATTTAACCCAATCCTCCTTTTTCTTTCACGTTTTCCAGCACTTTAAACAAAAAACTATATTTTGCCGTAAAAGATGAACTCAGCAGGCTTTATTTCCCTATCAGCCGCCTATTCTTCCTTTTACGATTAGTTGAATTATAGGCCTACATACTCATGCTTCCTCTTGGCCCGGTACAGGCCGTATCCAATCAGCCCCACAATCACCAGAGCCGCCATCAGGGTCTTAATGATGACAGAACCGATGAGGCGCTCTTTCTTTGCTTGCTTGATGTAATTCTGCTCGCTTTTCTGTGCTTGTTCTTTGAGAAGCCCCTGGATGAGCTTTCTGTACTCCTCGTTCTGCTGCTCAAGAAATTCCGCCTTTGCCTTGAGCTGGTTGATTTCTCTTGTCTGGTTGGCGATTATGGCTTTTAGCTGCCTGTTCTCCTTTGTGAGATTGTTTATCTGTGCCTGGAGGTCTTTTGATGCAGCTGCTGCAAGCCCGCTTAACCCTATTAATATTATAATGAATAATAGGGATAGGAAAAAACGCTTCATGATACATTCACCTCAAAAGGCTTCTTGGCTTCTAGCTTAACATGTGCTAAATACACGTTAGTGCCCGTGAAGTACTTCTCCCCTGTGAATACAATATCTGAAGCTATTGTAATATTAACGGGCTCATAGTAAAGGTTTGTATTGTTCTCAGGGTCGGTCACGAAAAAGCCAAACTTCTGCTCTACAAAGTCATAATCAACGTATATCTTCCAGATTTCACCGCTTGCATTGATAATGACTGTTTTATTCATCGCTACATTCTGCTCCCAAACATAATGCTGTGTCTGGTTTGTAATATTGCTCTGGTTCAGGGGGAGTGTGTAAGTCTCATTTCCAAAGCTTAGGATAATGCCTCCACTCTTGTCTAAGCTTATGCAGCCAGAGGAGGCTAAGATTAAGCTAATAAGCAATAATAAGCTCAAAGTCCTCTTCATTCTCTCACCCCAACAATCCCTTTATGCTAACAGCTCCAGTTTGCCGATTCACGTAAGCCAAACCTGCAAAGAACTTGCTTGAGCCTTTCCGCACATAAACCTCAAAAACCCAATACAGGTTTCTGTTTTCTTTTTTCTCGGCTAAACTCTTCTTTTCGGGCTCGATTTTCATGTCGTACTTCTCAAGCTTCTTATTGTAGCTTGCGAGGTAGTTTCTGACGATCTCATACGCCTGTTCGGCGGTGATTGGGTAGTCTTCCACATAAGCCCCTTGGAAGACTGTTAGGTGTCCGTCAGCCCACCGCACGGTATCATTCGTGAAGATGTAGCCTTTCTCTGGATAGCCGAGCTCATACAGTCTTTCTTTCAGCAGGTCGTGCTCGACAAACGTCGAATAGCTGAAATGGAGCAAAAAAATTATGCTAACTACCGCGAACAGGCGGAGAATCACTTTTGAAAAAGATGGAGAGGCGCGGTAGGTGGGCATCATTTCAGCCCACCTCAGCTGGAGCTCTGCTCAGGAACTACA
>CAZAPD010000008.1:0-29248 GCA_964487115.1 uncultured Thermococci archaeon
TCCAGTGGGTTCTTGATAATTTTGACGCTGAATTGCTCCCGCTCCGATATGGCGAATCGGCTTTAACCAATCCTTTTGGAATCGAATTAAGTGAGGAAATAAAAAAGGCAAGACGCTTTTATCCTGACAGACACGGAACAAGCGGCTTCTTTGTTGCTAAGATCCGGAGGATATAAGCTTGTCTTCTATCTCATGAAGACTCCGAAGAACATCCGGGGTTAGGAGGGATTCAAGCTCTTCTCTCGCTTTTTTTGCAACTTCGAACTTTTCCAGGCCTTTGGCGATGGATACCCAGCTTATTTTTTTTCCTTCAAGGAATACATCTATATCGCAGAATCTTTTATATCCCCTGTACTCCAATCCTTTAAGCAGGAATTTTACCTTTTCTGGTTTTTCCCATGTTATCAGTTTGAGCTTGTATACTGGAACACGCATGAAAGGTCGGGGATAATCCCAGTCCCAGCCTTCGCTCACAACAAAACCCCAGTCAAGATCTTCAATGACGAGGAAGAGTCTCTCCAGGTTTTCTTCATAACGCTTTTCTGTATCATAAACCTTTATCGTTAGCTCATTCCATCCCTCTGGCATTGTTTTATGCATTATAATCGGAAGATGGACAACTAAATCTCTGTAAAGCTCCATAAAGGGCTGTTTTACGAGAATTCCCTCGTCAATGTCTTTCATTTTTAATGGGAGGTTTAACTTCTTGGTTGTGATGAGAATTAGCGTGTCCTTTTCTTCCCCCTCCATTAGCCCGCCTGCGAAGCCTGTTTTCTTTCCCTTATATCTCTGGATTATATCCTCAGCAGCTTTATCTGGATTTGCCGGAACTCTCAGGATTATGTGCTTGGCCTCTATGATTATTTCTTGAACGGGGAGTTTGGCGTTCATGATTTCCTTAAGAACAATGTCGACCCTTTCTTTTATCAGGTACACACTTTTTCTGGAATTAAAAGGTGTGCCCTTTTCAGCCCCTGCCGGAACCAATATTGTCTCGAACTCTTGGCTCTCCCCCAAGGCTCTGTCGAATGCAACTGGTTCAACATTGAAGAGATTTTCAATATCCCTGCCGATTTCTTCAGGTTTAATAAAAACTATCGATGGCCCAAATCTCAAAACTCTCATTATAATCCCCTCATAAGTTTGTATCCTCTCTCAAAATTTGTTCCATCTGGATACTTAATTTTTAAAATTCTCTTGCTGGGCAGCAGGATAAAATTTATCGCCAAAACTCCATTCAACCCTCCTGAAATTGACCTGAAGTTATGTCCGTAGAGCTTGAAATCCACATTCTTTATATTGATAACGTCCCTGTATGAGTGTCCCACTGCCAGTCTGAGTCCTCCAATCTCTATTATACTGCCCGGAGCTGTAAGACGGCTCTTCCTGACAAGCCTCCTCAAAATATCAACGTCGTCTTCATTCCCCGGTACGATATAAACCTCACTTTTTGAGTTTTCCAGTATCTGGATGAGTTTTTTTACCGAGTTTTCATATCTATTTTTGAGTTCCGGTCTGCGTTCTATCTTGAAGTTATCGGCCAGATCCCCTGTATGAATTATATATTCCGGTTGGATTTTTTCGATCAGATTCAGTATGAAGGGGTATATGTTGTCCGGAGTATCACTTAGATGCATGATTTTTGTCTCTTCGGCTGATATAAGTGCCTCCGGAAGCTTTTCTCTCCTGAGGAAGCTTGGCAGTTTAAGTCTCATCTCGATATTATTGGAGGACACTTTATATATACCTTTGGTGAAGCATTCCCGGTGATATCATGAAAGTCCTCGTTCTCGGTGCGGGAAATGTGGGAAAGGCTATTGCATATGATCTGGCCAGAGAAGGAGAATTTGATGTGCATGTAGCAGACAATAGAGTGGAAAACCTCCGCCAGATCGAGAAATTTGGCACACCTCTGACTGTTGATGCCTCCGACTTTGATGGGCTGGTTAAGGTGATAAGGAAATTCGAGCTTGTTATTGGAGCTTTGCCCGGAAGGTTCGGATTTAAGTCATTGGAGGCTGCAATAACAGCAGGTGTAGATATGGTTGATATCTCATTCATGCCCGAAAATCCCTTCATCCTGCATGACAAAGCTGAGAGGGCTCAGGTTACGATTATAGTTGATGCTGGTTTTGCTCCCGGTTTGAGCAACATTCTGATGGGAAGGATATGGCAGGAAATGGATGAACTCAAAGAGGGGCTCATATACGTTGGTGGACTGCCAAAGGAACCAAAACCTCCTCTGTACTACCGCATTACATGGTCCCCGCATGATTTAATCGAGGAATACACCAGGCCCGCGAGGGTTATAAGGAATGGAGAAGTTACTGTCGTTGACCCATTCGAGGAGATCAAACGGGTAACAGTTGGAGAATTTGAGTTTGAGGCATTCATAAGTGATGGCCTACGCTCGCTCCTTGAAAATGTCAGGGCTGAGAGGCTTGAGGAATGGACACTCAGATGGCCGGGTCATCTTGGAAAAATGAAAGTTCTAAGAGAGCTTGGATTTTTTAAACCTGAGAACATAGACAAAACTCTTGAGGTAATAACACCTCTAATGAACTATGAAAGCCCAGATTTTTCAATAATGCAGGTGATGGGAAGGGGAATCATAGATGGGGAGGAAAAAGAAATCTCTTACCTACTGTATGATGAAGAGAGGGATGGCTTTACCTCAATGGCAAGGGTAACCGGTTTTACAGCGGCAATAATCGCTCGTCTCGTTGCTGAGAAGAGATGCATATATGGTGTTATTCCACCTGAGATACTGGGTATGAGATCCGACATGTATATGATGATAATGAATGAACTCAAGGAGAGGGGGATACAGATTCAGAGGTGGGAGTAGTGCTCCACATAGTTGTAGCGGATTCAGAAATTGAGTTGGTTCCTCCGGAAATAGCTGAACATCCTGCGGTGCTCAGGTATGCTCGGAGGCGGGGCAGGAAGCCAAGTGAGGTCATGCTTGATGCGACGTATCATCATTCGGCATTGAAGGGTCTTAAAGATGGCGAGAGACGAGGAAGGCCGGATATAGTACACTTCTGTTTGATAAACGCACTTGAGAGTATTTTGAATAAGGAGGGAAAGCTCAGAATTTATATACATACGAGGAATGATGAAGTTATTTATGTTAAGAGCGAAACCCGGATACCGCGGAACTACAACAGATTTGTGGGGCTGATGGAAAATTTATTCAGGCATAAAGCCATTCCACCCAATCTTTCTCTTCTCAGGCTTATGAATAAAACTCTAAGAGGGCTTATATCTGAAATAAAGCCGGATGTTGTTTTTATAATGCATGAGAAGGGAAATTTTTACCGGCCGCTTGATTTTGGAAGAGAGCTTGCAGAATACACAAATCCTCTTGTTATTATTGGGGGATTTCCTCATGGTGATTTTAGGAGCAGGGTTAATGGAAGAAAGGTGAGCCTGTATAAAAAGCCGCTCATGGCGTGGACGGTTTTGAACGAAGTGATAATAAGTTATGAAACTGCTGTCCTGCGGGAAAAATTTATATCTAAAAACTAAGCTAATCAGCATCAAAAACTTGGGAGGAGGGGCTAATGAAACGGTTAGTAACTCTTATGACTCTCCTGATTGTCGGATATATGGTTGGAATATGGACATTTCTTGTATTTCCTCAAATCTTAATTAAAAGTGGAATCAGAGGACTTTTATTGTATATATTCGTCACAGCGTTTTTTGTTGTAGTTCCTTATTTAGAGATCGAAGCAACGAAGAGAACGCGATATTTATTTGTAGAATACCTGACTAAAATCTCACGTTTTCCCGGTATTGCGATAAGTTTCGTGATTTTTGGTATAATCGGAAGTTCTTTAATCCTTTATTATTCGTCTTCAGTTCTCATAAGAGCCCTCGTAACCTATGATATTCTGTATCTCGCATTGATTTTGTTGCTATCTCTGCTGTTGGCTTCTTTAGTGCTCTTCCATGCCAAGGAGAAAACTTTAATTTTAATGACTTGGTTTTCGGTGGTATTTATACTGTTTATCACTGTTTCATTCTTCATTATCAGGAACTACACTTTAACAGCTTCTGAGAAGTCCCTCCCGATACAATTAGCTTTAGAGACGTTAATAACACATATCACAGCAACTAATGCTCCATTGACAATACAGGATATTATTAAAATAATTATTCTTGGATTTTCAAGTTTAGGTTTAGGTTATGGGTTTTTCATGGTAATGGGGACGTTTCTTCCCAAAGAAGCAGATTCCAGAAAGATTATTGGTGTTGGGTATGTTCTTCAACTTCTTGTTGGAGTCATTGTGACGTATATCTTTGTTTATGCATTGGCGGCAACCTTTCCAGGAACAGCTTTGTTGTATGGTGAATCGGGAATTACAGAAGCGTTGAAATTTATAAAAGATATAATCGGAGCATTGGCAGTTGCCCATTCTCCAGAGGCTACGCGTGTTCTATATCTTCTGGTCTTTTCAATATATCTTGCTGGAATGACAACTTTAATACCGCTACTCGAAACCCTCGGACATATTGTGAGTGAATCCACGCAGAGCACACGCAATAGTGCGCTTTCAATAACATTGCTGATGGTCTTGGTTCTTTCTATTACCTTTGAGGTGGATACAATAAGATGGATGTTTTTGGCGGCGTTTTTTGTGTATCTTCCATTCATGGTGGTTTTAGAGATGGTACCTCTAATAAAGAGTAAAGATGTCTTTGGAGTAAATGTTATGATGTATGGGTATATTATTGCAGTTATTGGCATAATTATGACATTGTTTTCCATATCTAAATTTGTGCAAGGAAGTACATGGCAACAACTTGGGGTGCTGGTTGGAATAGTCTTTGCACTTCCTGTTCTTCTCAACAGTATGCTCCTCAAAACGAGGAGCTAACTTCAAAAATTTTTTAAAGCCCCTGAATCTAAACCCTTTAGAACGCTAATTGGAGGTTTGAAAAATGGGAGATAAGACCAAAGTACAGGTTAGCAAGCTCAAACCGGGAAGATACATACTTATTGATGGAGAGCCGTGCAGAATAGGTAACATAACAGTTTCATCACCAGGAAAGCACGGTTCAGCTAAGGCAAGAATTGAGGCAGTTGGTATTTTTGACAGAAAAGTGAGGAGTATAGTCAAGCCAACAAGCGCTGAAGTTGATGTTCCTATAATAGACAAAAGAACAGCCCAGATTATTGCAATAACGCCTGATACCGTTCAGATTATGGATATGGAGACCTATGAGCTCTATGATGTCCCTCTGGAGACTGGAGTTGAAGATGACATCAAAGATCAGCTGAGAGAAGGTATAAATGTAGAATACTGGGAAACTCTTGGAAGGATTAAAATAATGAAACTCAAAGGCGAGTGAAGTTATCCTTTTATGTCTCCTTCCTATTTTCAACTGGACTTACCTCCACCATGTCCAAGCCGTTTAAGCATTCTTTCTTTTAGCAATTCGCTTTTTGAGACTCTATCTGAGAGAGTTTCACCCATAAGCAGTTTGTCTCTTAAAAATGGTAGCCACAACGTCTCTATTATGACTGAGACCAGTACAGTTATTACAGTTGTGCTTAATATGAGCTCTCCCCAGTTAATGAGTGCTTGATTGTGATAATTTAGTCCTAATGCAAGGGGCAGGCTGGCTAATGCAGCTGGAACTATACCTCTGGGTCCTTCAAGTGATATAAAAAGATACTGCCTGAGATTCCACCATTTTAGAATTGGAAGAACGGCAACGGGTCTTGCTAATAGTATAACACTCAATGCTATTATGATCCCTTTTGTCAGATTTGAAGTAATTATATGGGGATTAATGCTGGCGCCCAGTAGGGTAAATATGAAGATTGTTGCAATAGTAGCCAAGCTCTCGTTAAAATGCACTTCTTTGGATATGGCTTTCATTATACGCTTTACTATATGGGGATCATCTTTTTTAAAGAATATTTTGTGGTTGCCTAAAACAATTCCTGTGACGGTGGCAACTAAGTATCCGGAGGCCTGAAGGTACTCCCCAATTAAGAAACCACCGATAGCTAAAGTTAGTGCAAAAATCTCTATTTCGGGAAATCCAGTTATATTTGTCTTTTTTATTACAACATACCCTATCATACCGATAATTATACCGGCGATAATTGAAACAGTTAATTCATAGAGGAAAAAGAGAACTGCTGCTGGGTACAATGAGATATAGCGGGCAATATGTTCAACAAATTGAGCTGAAGGGGCCTGGGGCACAAGAATCGCTATAGCCACAGATGTTAGGACTATACCCAAGGGATCGTTAAATATCGATTCAGTAACAATGGTGGTTTCTATGTCCTGCTCAATTCTGTATTGTCTGAATAAGGGAATCAGAGTTGCTGGATCAGTTGCACCTATTATAGCACCAAAAAGAAAGCCAACTAAAAACGGCACGTTAAATATGTATGAAAAGACAAGTGCCGCTATTATGGAAGTAATTAAAAGACCTATGGTATCTAAAACCGCTATGGTTTTGAAGTTTCTTTTTAGTAGTTTCCAACTTAAATTATGCCCCTCTGTAAAAAGAATGATGACTAACCCGAAAACTCTCATATAATAAAACAATTCATGGGCGAGCGTTCTGTTAATCAGTCCTAAAACTGGTCCAACAATGATTCCAAATGCAATGAAAAGTGGGATATATGATATGTTGAACTTCTTGCTTACAAGCATGGAGATTATACCCGCCAAGAGCACCAATACAAGGAGTACTGCAACTACATGGACTTCGAACATTTTATCATCTCCTATGGGTGGCATACCCTGAGATTTTTAAAATCTCTTGGTACGCTTTTCAAAATATTAAATATTACAAAATTAATTACGCAAAAATCCTTAAATAATTTAGCCGAAGTTAAGTCACAAATGGGTGGAGAGTATGGACTTCCTTTATACTTATGAAACGTTAAAGTTGGAATTTCCGTTAAGCAACCCTGAGAGGGCAGACTTCATAATCTTAGGTGTTCCTTTTGATGGAACAACATCATATAAACCTGGAACAAGATTTGGACCGATGTTAATTAGGCATGCAACATTCAATCTGGAAAGTTATATACTGGATTACAACGTGGATATAGCTGAATTTAACATAGCGGACATTGGAGATTTATCTATTGTAGCTGGGGATGTTGGAAAAACTATTGAACGTGTTGAGGAAACTCTGAGAGATATAAAGCATTTAAATTCTACAGCTCTTCCAATACTCCTTGGAGGGGAGCATTCTATAACTTTAGGCGCTGTTAAAGCACTTGAACCTAAAAGTTACGTAGTTTTCGATGCTCATTTTGATTTACGGAATCAGTATGAAGGAAACCCCTACAACCATGCATGTGTATCAAGAAGGATTTCTGAATTGGGGACCAGAATAGCAATGTTTGGAGTACGGAGTGGCATAAAAGAGGAAGTTGAATATGCCGAAAATAACAATATTCCCTGGGTTCATGCCAGAGATTACTCATTTGATGCTTTCATTGAACTTGTGAAACCCCTTCCTGAGCCGATTTATTTATCAGTTGACGTCGACGCCTTTGATATTTCTCTGGTGCCGGAAACTGGTACCCCTGAGGCTGGCGGATTAAAATTTTGGGAGGTTATCGAAGCTCTTGAATGGTTGGTTGAGAACAAAAAAGTTGTTGGTTTTGATATAATGGAGGTAGGGGGCAATACTGTTGGAAATGTGACAGCATTGACAGCGGCAAAATTACTCTTCTATTTTATTGGGATGAAAGGGAAGCTTTGATGTTTTGTTTTAATGCCCCTTTAACATTATAGATTAAAAAAGAGCTAACCAAAGAAAGCACCCATCATATCCATCTGTTCTTCACTAAACGACTTAACTTTGAACTCCGGCATTTTTTGGATTAAATTCTTGTATTCTTCTTCTGTTGTTTCTTTGACGTTCCCATCTTTAATATGAAAGTATCTTTCCGCTTCCTCGCTCCTGTAGGCAATTAGGAATTCCTTGCTCTCTATATCCCCAAGTTTGACGAATATTATATTTCCGCCTGTGTATGGTTTTTTGCATTTGAATGGAAAACTTGATGAGTTGAGCATTGCATCGCCAAGAGCTGAATTTGCCCTCTCACCATTTATTTCAGTGAAAAATTTATTGCCTTCAAAATCTCCCTCGATAACAGCCAGGAATTTTTCTTTATCTAACTCTATTAGAGGAGCTCCCTTCTTTTGAAGGATATTAAACAGTTCTGGAATAGTTTTTGCATTTCTTAGACTTGCAACAAGTCCTTCAATTTTCATGTTTTATTCCTCCTGTTCTTTGTTTCCCTTTCTTTCTGACAGTTTAAAAAGTTTGAGATGAGATAAGGTTTTTATCAGATGCTTGCGATCTTTCTATGTGAAAATTGGGAAGAAGCAGTATATTAAAAAATGGGCAGTAGTTTTGATGTTTTCAATAATAGCTGGCCTATTTGGTGGCTTCGGGGCAATAGTGTTTAGGGGGTTGATCAAGGTAATTCACAGAATTTTCTTCGGTTTGGTACTCTCTGCTGTAACCGTGGAGTTTCATGGCTATAATGTGGGATATATAATTCTACCGGCTATAGGAAGCTTAATCGTTGCTCCAATTATAATAAGATATCCTGACCTTCAGGGAAATGGCATCCCGGAGGTAATAGAATCGGTTATATTTAAGGGTGGGTATATAAGTGGCAAATTTTCTCTTCTGAAGATAGTCGCAACATCTATAACAATAGGATCTGGGGGCAGTGTTGGTAGAGAAGGGCCCATAGGATTTATTGGGGCATCACTAACATCACTCTTGGGGGAATGGTTTAAGCTCCCTCCTGAAATGAGAAAATTACTCACCACATGTGGATTAGCTGCCGGAATTGCGGGAACGTTCAACACTCCCCTGGCAGGAGCAATGTTTGCTCTGGAAGTTGTTTACATGGGTACATTTTCCATAAATCTTGTCCCTATATTCTTTGCGGCTGTTACTGGTCATGCAGTTACATTTGCTATTTTAAGACAATCTTCTGAGCTTTCTCTTCCTTGGGTTCTAAACTACAAACCTATTGAGCTTATATTTTTCGTCCTTCTCGGAATTCTTCTTGGTGTTTTATCCGCAGCATATGTGAAGTTCCTATATTCTTTCAACGAATGGCTTAACCGAAGGAATATTTCAAAGAGATACAAACTGGTACTTGGGGGCATTGGGGTCGGCATAATCGGAATGTTCCTTCCGAAATATGGTATTTTTGGAATAGGATATGAGGGCATGAATCTTGCGTTGTATGGTCTTCTTCCAATTTCTCTTTTACTCCTACTGGGTTTTGCTAAGATGTTGGCTACTTCCTTTACGCTGTCGACTGGACACAGTGGAGGGATATTTGCCCCCAGTCTTTATATTGGCACAATGTTCGGTGCTGCTTTTGGAGTAGCTCTAAAACTTTTAATGCCAGCCCTGGATATAAATCCTTCAGTGTATGCCTTAGCAGGCATGGCAACTTTCTTTAGTGGAGTTACTCAAGCACCTTTAACTCAGATTCTAATGATAACAGAACTAACACATAGCTATTCTATCTTACCTGCTATAATGACATCATCCACTATAGGGTTTTTAACTGCGAGGTTTTTCCTTGAAGGCGACTCAGTATATACCTTAAAGCTCAAACGTAAAGGATTTCATTTGAAAACAGGAAAACCCATCGTTCTTGAAATGATATCTGTGCGTGAAATTATGACAAAAGATCCAGTGTATGTTCATGAATGGGATACTCTTGCTGATGTTGAGAATTTAGTTGGAAAAACCGGCCATGATTGCTTCCCAGTTGTGAATGAGAATCTGGAAGTTGTGGGTGTTATCGGGGTAAAGGACTTTATTGGAAAGAGTAACTCAGCTAAGCAACTGGAGGTTAAGCATTTCCTGAGGAGCCAGTATGCAATAGTACACCTTAATGAAACAGCTGAAGCTGCTTTTGAGAAGTTGATGGAGTATGATCAGAATCTTCTTCCTGTGGTCAAGAGTTTTGAATACCGGAAACTTGTAGGTGTTGTTACTAAGAGAGACATTTATCGGGCGTATTACAGGGGAATAGAAGGCATGTATATTGAGTAGTCATGTTTTTAATGGTTGGAAATAATTTTCATCGGTGATATTATGCTTATAGATGCCGATCTCCACATTCATTCGCATTACTCAAAAGCAGTCTCAAAACTCATGAGAATCCCCGTGCTGGCAAAAAATGCTGGGTTCAAAGGACTTGGGATAGTCGGAACTGGAGATATTCTCAATCTTAACTGGGAAAAAGAACTGCTTAAATACACGGAAAAGCTTGAAGAGGGGACTTATGGGAGAGGGGGAATAGTATTTTTGCTGACTTCAGAGGTTGAAGATGATAGACGAGTTCATCATGTTTTGATTTTTCCGAATATTGACGCTGTTCATGAAATGAGGGAAAAACTGAGACAGTATTCAAGTGACCTTGATAAAGAAGGCAGGCCTCATGTAGACCTTTCAGCTGCGGAAATAGCCGACATAGCCAATGAGCTGGATATTTTAATTGGACCTGCTCATGCGTTCACTCCTTGGACAGCACTCTACAAAGAATATAACAGCATTAAAGAAGCATATCAAAGTGTAAAAATTCATTTTCTCGAACTTGGACTTTCTGCTGATTCATATATGGCAGATAAGGTAAAAGCCCACCACAGATTAACATACCTCTCAAATTCGGATGCTCACTCGCCCCATCCTCATAGACTTGGAAGAGAATTCAATAGATTTAAAATCCAAGAAGTTACTTTTGAAGAGGTTAGAAAGGCAATTCTAAAACGTGGTGGGCGGAGAATAGTCCTAAATGCTGGTTTAGATCCTCGGCTGGGTAAATATCATCTTACCGCATGTTCAAAATGCTACACAAAATATGCCCTTGAGGATGCCAGAGCTTTCAAATGGAAGTGCCCCAAATGCGGAGGGAGGATAAAGAAAGGGGTGTATGATAGGATTCTTGAATTAGCGGATACAGATGAGAAGCCCAAGGACAGGCCGCCCTATTTGCATCTCGCCCCATTAGCAGAGATCATTGCAATGGTAATGAAGAAAGGCGTGGAAACTAAGAGCGTTAAGAGAATCTGGGAGAGATTACTGAGGGAGTTTGGTTCTGAAATCAATGTCCTTGTGGATATCCCAATAGATGCTATCGGGGAAGTTGTTGACGAGGACATAGCCAAAGCCATTTGGGCATTTAGGAATGAGAAACTTATAATAATTCCCGGAGGTGGAGGCAAATATGGGGAGATTAAGCTGCCAGATGAAATTAGGAAGGTGCATTTATATGAATTGAAGTCCATTAAGATTGAGATTCCAAATGAAGAGTACAAACCAAAGCAAACTTCTTTGATGAAATTTCTAAAGGTGTAGATTTATGGAGCGCGAGATAATTGAAATTTTCATGAAACATCTTACTCTTCAGGGTGAATTGCCTCTGGGAGATGATGCCGGGGCTTTGAGGATTGGGAAAGAGTGGCTCGTTGCAACAAATGACATGTTGGTTAGAAAAACCGATGTTCCCGAAATAATGAAACCTGAACAGGTGGGATTTAAGGCCGTTACTATGAATGTGAGCGATGTCGCTGCAATGGGAGCAAGACCAATAGCGTTTCTTTTCTCTTTAGGAATTCCAAGGGATATTGGCATGGAATACCTTGAAGGCATTGCTGTAGGAATAGAAAAAGCCTCTGAATTCTATGAAGTGCCAGTTATCAGCGCGGATACAAATGAGGCATGTGATTTGATAATAGATGGGATTGCACTTGGAGAGACAACACGTTTGCTTAGGCGGAGCGGTGCAAAACCCGGAGATTTGATATGCGTTACAGGAGATATCGGGAGGGCACTGGCAGGGTTAAAAGTCTATTTTGAAAATTTGGAAATCAGCAAGAAAACACGCGAGATTTTATATGAAAAACTACTTGAACCAAAAGCCAGAGTTGAGGAGGGTATAATACTAAGCAAATACGCTAATTCGGCTATAGACATCAGCGATGGCCTAAGTAGGGAAGTGCATCTCTTGGCAGAAATGAGCGGGGTTAAAATAGCCATTGATTCTGAGAAACTTCCCATAACTAAGGAAGTATTTGAAGTGGCTGAGATGCTAAAGGTAGATCCTGTGAAAATAGCCTTGGCTTCTGGGGAGGAGTTTGAGCTTCTATTCACGCTTCCAGAATCAGAAGCCGAAAAGCTTGATTTTAAATTTTCGATCATCGGTCAGGTGGAAAGGGGTGAAGGGGTGTATCTTATTAGAGATGGAAGAACAGAAAAGATGCCGCTTATGGGGTGGGAGCATCTGTTAGATGGAGATCTACACGTTTAGCACCATTTCTGAGTTACCTTTAAAATCCTTAAATTTAATCGGGAGTTGGGGGTTAATTATCCCCTTAGATTGTATCGAGCTAAATACTTTGAAAATGTTACCAAGAGGTTTATATTTGGGAGCTGTAATCCAATATGTCAAGCGGTGATATTTAATGAGGATAGCAATTGCCAGCGACTGGTTTTATCCCAAGATAGGTGGAATTGAAGCTCATATGGATGAGCTCGCGAGGCATCTCTTAGACGCTGGACATGAGCCCCACATAATAACCCATGATTATAGATATCTTGCTCCTTATAATGATGGCTTCCCATATCCGGTTCATAGATTCAGCGGTTCAATTTATTTAAGAGAGTATCATGTGAGTTTAAGCCCGGGACAATTACGGAAGATAAATAGACTTTATAGAACCATGGATTTTGATTTAACCCATGTGCACAGCATCTATTCTCCTTTTTCAATTGCCGTAGCGAATTTATCGCGGGGGATAAGGAATGTGCCTGTGGTTGCTACAAATCATTCGTTTTTTGGTGAACCAAAGATGGGGGATATAATAAAGCCCTTGTTGCGGTATTATCTAAGGAGAATGGATGTGTTTATAGCTGTCAGTACACCAGTGGCAGAAGATACAAAGGAACTCTTAGGGCAGAGCCTCAGAGATAGATCCGTTGAAATAATACCCAATGGTATCGACGTAGACTATTGGCGGCCTGCAGATGAGGAAGAGAGAGAGAATGCAAGAAGTAACTTGGGAATTAAGGATAATGAAATTGTTCTATTATATGTGGGAAGAATGACAGAGAGAAAACAGGCTCATAGACTACCGTTTGTAATTTCATCTGCTCTCAAAATGTCAGGCATGGATAAGTATCATGTGAAAATCATAATGGTTGGAAACGGTTCAATGCGGGATAAATTGGAAGAGAATCTTCGCATAACTGGTATTGTTAATAGGACTATTTTGATGGATTTCATGCCAAGAGAAAAACTCAGGGAGAT
This sequence comes from uncultured Thermococci archaeon, assembly GCA_964487115.1. Taxonomy (GTDB): domain Archaea; phylum Methanobacteriota_B; class Thermococci; order Thermococcales; family Thermococcaceae; genus Thermococcus. The sequence goes on from CAZAPD010000008.1 coordinate 13,340, forward strand.
TTACTGGGCAGCTGATGTTGTTTTAATGCCGGGGATTCTGGAGGCTTTCCCGATAGTTGGACTTGAAGCTTCTGCAACTGGAAAACTTATTGTCGGAAGGAACGAGAGTGGTCTTTCTGATTTAATAATAGATGGTCAAACTGGCTTCCTCTCATACAGTGAAAAAGAACTCTCTGAGAAACTCGCGATTGTTTTATCTCATACAGAACTTATACCCAAGATGGGAAAAGAAGCCAGAAAACGGGCGGAAAAAGAGTTCGCTTGGAAAGTTACATTAAAACGGTTATTGTCTGTTTATAAGGCTGCAATTAATCGAGCTGAAGAGTTTGATAACCGGTATTTATTATACAGGGTATTCAGGAGGATTGCAGATGGTAATAATCAGCTTTGATGTTGAACAGGATTGCCCACCGTATCTCACTACAACCAGAGGAATGGAGGAAGGACTGCCTAAAATTCTAAATCTTCTTGCCGAAAAGAAGGTCAAAGCAACTTTTTTCTTCACAGCTGAAATGGCCAGACGTTTTCCATATCTTGTTAGGAGGGTTGTTGATGAGGGGCATGAACTTGGGAGTCATAACTACAACCACGAAAGACTTGATAAGCTTTCCAGAGAGGAAGGGGAGAAGGCAATAAAAAAATCTCTGAGGATTCTGAGGCAATACAGCGAGGTGGTGTCATTCAGGGCTCCCAATCTACAGTTCCCGGACTATTATTACAGAGTTCTTGAGGAAAACGGAGTTTTTGTGAACTCCTCAAAGGCAACATACAAAGGCTACAGAGGAGGAGTAAGGTTTTTTGGAAATGTCCTTGAGGTCCCGGCTTCCACAACCTCCTCAGTTATAAGACTTCCTTGGAGAATTCAGAAATTCATTCATAGTAGGCTTTCTGAGCCACGTGTTTATTTTGCCCACCCATGGGAATTTGTACCCATGCAGAAGGAGAAGATAAGATGGGACTGCAAATTTAACACCGGAGATAAAGCTCTTGAACTTCTTGGAGAGCTGATAGACCACTATAAAAGACAGAAAGCGGAGTTTGTTCTAATGAGGGAGTATTATGAGAGACAGAAACATGGGAAAGTCTAATTAACAACCTCTTCGAGTCTTCTAATGAGAAGGTGGTTATTATGAGAGAGGCCATGTACTGGGAGAGAATTAAGGATAGAACTGTTAGATGCAAACTGTGCCCTCTTAACTGTATCATCAGCGAAGGAAAGCGAGGTTCTTGCAGGATAAGGAAGAATATTGAAGGGACGCTTTATACCCTCAATTATGGGCTGGTATCATCTATAGCGTCTGATCCAGTGGAGAAAAAACCTCTTTTTCATTTCTGGCCGGGTTCATGTGCTCTCTCCATAGGAACCGTGGGGTGCAACATGCACTGTAAGCACTGTCAGAACTGGGAGATAAGTCAGGCTGATGAGAAGTTTCCATATCTGCAAAAAGCAGTGCCTGAAGCAATAGTAGCAATAGCAAAACGCTATGGCTGTGAGAGTATAGCATACACATATAATGAACCGACTATATGGTATGAATTTGTTTTTGATACCTCAAAACTGGCCAGGAAGGAGGGGTTAAATAATATACTTGTTACAAATGGTTATATAAACGAAGAACCTTTCAGAGAGCTTGCACCTTACATCGATGCTATGAATATTGATATCAAGGCTTTCGATGATAAATTCTACATGAAAATAGCAGGCGTACCAAAGGGAGAGCCAAGCAGAAGAATTGCAGAGATTGCAAAGAATGAATTTGGAATCCATGTTGAGATAACGTATCTGATAATTCCCACACTTAATGATAAGGAGGAAGAGTTCAGAGAATTTGCAAGATGGGTGGTTGAAAAACTTGGTGATGATACACCTGTCCACTTTTCCCGCTTTTTTCCTCATTATAAGCTTTTAAACCTTCCTCCAACTCCAGTAGAGACTATTGAAAAGGCATATAGAGTGGCTAAGGAAGAAGGTTTAAAGTTTGTCTATATTGGTAACGTACCTGGACATCACGGGGAGAATACTTACTGCCCAAGATGTGGAAAGCCTTTAATAGTAAGATGGGGCTTTGAAATTGAAGAATACCATATTGAGAAGGGGAAGTGTGAATACTGTGGGGAACCTATCCCCATAATTGGAGCATATACAAAAAAACGATATAAAGGAATATGGTGGTAAAATTGGATGAAGTTGAGGTTATATTTTACATTGAAGCTATGGGAAATGAGAAGAAAGCCTTAGAAACAGCTGTAAGAGAGACCGTAAACTCACTTAAAAATGAGACCACTATTAAAGTGAAGCGTGTTGAAGCCGCAGATGTCATTGAAAACAAAGAGGAGGACCTTATTAAGTACTCCAGCGTGGTAGAGGCTGTTATATCAGGATCTTTCGAAAATGTAGTTAAAGCTGTTCTTAAATACGCTCCTGCTGTTGTGGAGCTGTTAAAGCCCAAGGTTCTTGAACTCAAAGCAGATGATCTTATGAGAATTATGGGGGAGATTTCATTTTTCATGTCAAAACTAATGGACAAATATGGAGGGCTGGCAGCATATCCAAAACTTGATGATGTTCCAATGCCAAGAATAGGGTATGAAGAGGAGGAAATAGAGTCTGCTATTATGGAAGACAGGTATATACGCTATCGCTTTGTTATAGAAGCTTTTGGTAAAGAACTCGAAGAAGTCAAAGCCAGCATGGCCAAGGCATTTTTCCTTGAAGGATGCATGATAAATACCATACTTGTTGAAGAGAGGGGAGAGGGAGAAAGCGAAGGTAGTAAATATTTCCTCGTTGCTGCTGAACTCCTTTCTGACTTTGAAACGATGTTCCAGCTGAATGCTAAATATTCTCCAGTTGCAATTTCGATAGTAGAGCCAGAACTCATTGATATCAATGCAAACGAGCTTCAGGGAGCTTTAACGGATCTGGCTGGCTTTGTTCACTCTCTCGTTCATCGGCCGCTTTTAAAGAAGCTGAGGGAAAAGGACACATTCAGATTCAAGCTGGAATAATATCGTCAAATGGCGAATTTGGTGTAGGCATTTAATTAAGCTCCCTTTCATTTTTACGGCAATAATCGAGCTTTTTTAATCGTTAGAAAGGGTCTGAAAGCGAAAAGTATATATACCCATACCTAATATTAAGGTATTGACAACACTGTTAGAAAGGGGTTTGACCCCAACAAATTTGGAGGTGTTGAAGAAATGAAGGTGAAGAAGATCGCGGCCCTTGCAGTTGGTGCCGCAATGATAGGAGCAACTCTCGGTATGGCCAGCGCTGGTGGAACCCTTGTAAAGGATGACAGCGCTAATATTCCAAAAGACTTCTTTGTTAAAAATGGAGAGCCGAACGTTAAAATCGTGATTGGTACTCAGGCAGCTGCTCAGGATGTCGCAGGTGCGGCTGACATAGCTGTCGCACTTGGAAGCTTACTCTACACTGAGAAAGAAGTTACAACAGCCACACTAAAAGACCTCTCAGTTGTTGTAAAGAAGGATGTTAGCCACATCGGTGACATTCCAGTTTACTCAAACTACTACAAATACACCAATACCACTCCAACAGCTGAAAAATGGGAGGATCTGACTGGGAACTACTGGTACAATGGCGCCGCTTACAGTACAGACTACAGCGGATGGGTGAACAACAACTTCCCATACGACCTTGCTACCCTCACAAACCAGAGTGAGATTGTTGTTGGCGGGCACTCATATGGAGTCTCATGGAACTTTGTCATTGATAAGATAAAGTTTGTTGATGAAGAAGGTAAAGAGTGGAATGAAACTCACAACTATCCACCAACTGACACCAATGTAATCATGGAGATTCCTGAGAACAGTTTCAAGATTGTAATGAATTATGAGATCTACAAGTGGACAAAGACAGAGACAACAACTGATGAGGTTTGGGGAACAACCGAAACCACCACCGAAACAGAGATTTCTGATGCTCCAGTAGCAGGATACACCCAGGATGGTACAGTTGTTGATGGTGTGGGTGTTGGAGACACAATACAGGTGCTTGACAAGACCCTTAACATAATTGACGTTGGAAGTGACAGCGATGGTGACTTCGTCAAAGCTGGTGAAACTGCTGAAGCATGGATACTTTCAAACAGCTCAAAGACTTTCGGTGACTATCAGGTTAGCGTTGTTGATATTGACATGATAAGCAAGGAGATACTTGTTGAGGTCAAGAACCTCAAGACCGGCGAATCAGAGCAGAACGTTCTTTCAGATACAAGTGCAAATGTCCCATTCCTCAACGACCAAGTTGAGATAACTGTTGAAGGAGTATTCACAGGTCTCAACATCCTTAAGGCCAAACTCAAAGTGGTCTACAACATCCAGAAGATATATGATGGAGACAAGATCAGTGGATGGGTAGTCGACTGGACTGGTGTAAATGCTACTGCAAAGACCCTCAAGGGTGTTGTATTAACTTATCCAGATGCTATCAAAGGCAAAGTCCTCAACATAGACACACCAGCCGTTAAATACAAGATAAGCTACAAAGTTGACAAAGAGACTAAAGACGTCGACGACGATGATGTAAACGAACTCGCGGTTGATATATACCTATCAGTCGACTACGCTGAGCCAAAGTACGAGTATTATAATCTCGGCGATGTTCTTGAAGGTTACACTGTGGACCTCGGAAAGACCAAGGCTACCATTGAAGGCATCAAGACCGTCGAGATTGTGCCACCAGCCAAGCCAATAACAGAACTTGACGTCAATGTCAAACTTAGTGATGTTGATAGCAACTTAATCCTCGTTGGAGGTCCAGTTGTCAACAAAGTCACAGCAGCCCTTGCAGATGCTCTTGGCGTTCCAAAGGACTACAACGGATGGAAGAGCGAGATCGGAGAAGGCAATGGCGTTATAGTCTACAAAGCTGAGTGCGGAGCCATTAACGGCCACGGCGTTGTCCTCGTTGCAGGCACAGACAGAGACGGAACGCAGGTTGCAGCTGAAGCCCTCATGGCAAGAATTGCTGAACTTGCCAAAGAGTGATTTCTCTTTTCTTTCTCTATTACTCTTAGCTTCTTGGAGGGATTCCATTGAAGAAGAGGACTTTTTATGCTTTGCTCGTGGTAATTATCTTGGTTGTAGCTTCTCTATCAGTGGTAGGTTGCGGGTATAATAATTTTTCAAAGGTTATCAATCCCGAGAAAAAGCCCTTAGCTGTTAAGTCTGTTGGAGCCCCCTATGAAGGAAAGCTGTATAAAATTGATTTTGAGAGTTATTTAACTGGCGATCCATTTATTGATCTTAACATGACCCTCCGTTCTTCCTATGATAAAATCACGATTATAGTGGGAGATCCAAGTTTTAAAGGCTGTTCTGGAATGGAGTGTGCTCTTAGAAAGAGAACAGCGATGGAACTTGGTCTTATGATTGGGGCAATTTATGGTGTTAAGCCATATATTGAAAACATCCAGAAGGGAGCAAACAACACGAGTGCTCTGTACAAGGCAGCATACGAGGCAATGAAGAATGTGAAGTCAGATTATCTTGGCATGATGCAGAGGATTGACATAGGCTTAGGAAGGATAGGGAACAAAAAACATCTAGTGATAATCCTTCTCGGTCCTGCAGAAGGAGCCACCATAAACAGGGTTTTCTGTCCACGGCAGGGGGTTCTCGTTATTGAAGGAAAGAGTGAAGATGCTCTGTTTGTTGAGGTGCTGACGATTAAGAGACTCATTGGTTCGGCTGTAAGGTGATTCGATTACGGTATATATTCCTGTATTTTTCTTCTATTATGCCTAAAAATTCTTCTTCACTCTGGAAGGGCCTCTTCGAGAGTATTCTTATTGCATTCTTTCTCCCTATTCCCGGTAGGTATGTGAGCACCTTTGAACTCTCCCGGTTCACCTCTATAGGCAGGGGGATTCCGGTTATACTCCTGAAACCATGTCCTACTATGAGGACATCATAAAATCTCTTCAGTTTTATTGTTTTTGGTATGCCGACTATTAGAGGATAACTGCCTATCTGCCGCCCGTATGTTAGACCGTTATCATAGATTTCTGCTCTGACTTCTCTTAGAACAGTACCCACCGGAACCACTCGTTGGAGCATTGGAAGATCTATCTCATGTCTTATTTTGTATCTATAGTGTTTAATGAGATTTTTATGTTTCTCTATCTTAACTTTCTCTCTCATGCGCCACAGTGGAGTGTTTGGAAAGACCACAACCTGTCTTATGTTTATCCTCCTTACCATGAGACCATCATCAAAAAGTTTTTTGAGAAACTGGAATGTTATTTCATAGCTTTTCTTGGTTTCTCCGGGAAGACCAAAAAGTATATTTATACCCGGCAGAAGCCATGGCATGCCATTGTATCCTCTTTTTGCTCCAACTTTATTTAAAATTTTCACGGCATCATAAGTTTCTTCTGCAGTTGTGTTCAGATTATTTACCCGCGCCACTTTAGGGTCGGCATTCTCAAGCCCAAATGCGACAACATTTCCAGGGGTACCGTATTTTATCAGTGCCTTTGCTATTCTGATGCTTTCCTCTGGATAGTTTGCTATTACAGCAGGATTTGCGTTGTCAACATGGAGAGTCTTAACCTCGGGGGCAACGTTCCTAATACTCCTAAAGAGCTTTTCCACAGCTTTAGAATTTGGTATTGGAACTCTTCCGTTTGGTTTCGCCATGTAAGAGAAGATACAGCTCTGCCTGCCTACTCTGAAATGTCTTACTCCCAAGTTGTAAAGAACTTTAACTTCCTTTACAATATCTTCGATAGGCCTATCTTGAACGGTTCTGTATCTCAGAGGCTCAGTGCAGAATGAACACCCTCCCATCCCCATGGCTTTTGGACATCCCCGCTGACTTTCGATTTCCACTATGACAAAGTCTGGATAATCTGGGAACTGCTTAACCACCTCAGCCCCCAAAAGAGCATAGTCTTTGAGTTCTCCATAGCTCCTAAAACGATAGGGGTTGGCATCTTTAGGAGCTGTGAGGAGATCATAGAGGAATGCTTCAAGGTCTCCATAGGCGATGTAATCAAAGACTTGCTCAGCTAAAAGGAGCTCTTTTAAGCCTATTTTTTTCCCTCCCTCGTGAGCCGAACCCATAAAAGCCGGTCCGCCAAGGATCTTAACTCCATTAAATGGCTTCAAAAATCTTGCAACTTCTTCAACCTGTGAAGGAACGGCTGATAGATACTTTCCCGGAGTGTGGAGACCACCGATGTAAATTATCAGCTCTGCCTTTTTTAGTATCTTTTTGGCATCTTTTGCATTGGAAGTGCGATTTCTGGTTTTGATTCCCTGCTCTCCGTTAAAACTAAAACGAACATCATCTATTGTGAGATAAAAGATAGTGGCATCTGCTTTAGCTTTTTTCACTGCACCGTAAGCGTACCTCGGATATATCCCCATATAAGGGGGCACACCCAGTCCCGCAGGTTCATCAGTATAACCGTCAATGATAGCGACAATCATGATGTCTGATTAGATTGAGAATTTAAAAAATCAACTATACTACAGCAAACGGATCAGAACATTGTTTTCCCTCAGGAAATTTTCTATTTCCTTAACTTCCAAAGGGTCGAGCTGGAAAACCCTCTTCTCAGAGTGAGGCATTTGATCCAATACCGGCTTTAAATCTTTTAAATCCTTTTTGGTCAGGCCTAACATGTGAAAAGAATCTTTCAATGCCCTGCTAACCTTTTTTCTTTTATGCTGGAAAAGTGCTCTGACAAGATCTTCATTTAAAATTATTTGTTCTTCTTTGGGCTTGGGCTCAATAATTACCACTGCTGAGTCGACCTTCGGCCTTGGATAAAAAGCTCCCTGCCCTATTTTCTCGACCAGCTCTACGTGAGCTTTTGCCTGTACCATAAGAGAAAGACGGGAGTAGTTTTTATCCCCGGGTTTTGCCACCATTCTCTGGGCAAATTCCAGCTGGTATATCAAAACAGCTCTTTTAAAGTCATATTTCAGAAGTTTAAAAGTTATAGGGGATGAAATTTGATATGGAAGATTTGAAACAACTTTATCAAACTTTGGAAACTCAACTTTTAGAGCATCTCCATGGATGAGTTCAACATTTCTCCATGAATATTCCTTTCTCAGAATTTCAAGAAGTCGGAAATCCTTCTCAATTGCATAAACCTTTTTTGCCCTCCTGCTGAGTTCATCTGTCAGAATACCAAAACCCGGCCCAATTTCAAGAACATCTTCGTTTTTCTTAATATCTGCTCTCTCAACTTCCCTCTTAACGATATCCTTCACTATGAGAAAGTTCTGTCCAAGGTTGGAGTTGGGCTGTATGCCGTATTTTGAAAGAAGATAGAAAAGGCGGGATCTCATTTTGATTCCCTAAAGAGTCGTCTTGAGCCAACAAAAAGACGGTATTTGTCCTTTCCTTCCAGTTCATCAAGGATTCTTTTTGATATCATTTTGACAGGATCAGGAAGCCCCTTAACCCTATGTCTCAGGTCATCGAAGCTTTTAAAAGGTTCTTTTTTTCGTTCATCGAGAATTTCCCACATATGTTTCTTTCCTATCCCAGGGAGAAGTTCAAGACTGTGAAGTCTATTCGTTATTGGAGGGGCTATATTGAAAAATTGAATAAACCTATCTTCATTATTTTTTACGATCTCTTCAATGATATACGGTAGTTCTGCTTTTGCAGTGGCTGTGAGATCATCATAGTGAAGCTTTTTGTTTATCATGAATATTTTATCTCTTTCTCCCTTCCCAATGAAGACTCTCTCATATAGCATTAAATCCGTTTTTGGAGTAACTTCTAAGAGTGTAAACGCTTTCTCACCAACGACCTGAGCAACTGGCTTTCCACTTTCTCTTCCAGTACTGATATCGATGTAACCCCGAGGCAAATAATCAAGGACATATGCATACTCTTCATACTCAACATTTTTTCTTCTTTTTTTATCCAAACTTTCTCTATAACTGTGTCGTCTATAGTAATCCATGCTCTCTCCCCCAGAAAATATATCCTATAACTCTTTTTATACTTTTGTCTCTTGTCTCCCATAATCTCCAGAAAAGGTAGAAATAAAAATGAAAATTAGCTTCGGTATTCATCAAGTAGCTGAATAATCTGTTCTGCCTCTTCTTTGCTGGGTAGATATTCTTCCTTGGCGAATATGACTCGAAAATCAAAGTAGTCTTTTGGCATAAGATCAATTAATTTAACCGCTAATCTCTCGTCAAGCCACTCAAATAGTCCCATTAATTTTTCTTTTAGTTCTCTTGCCTGTTCAGGTGTAATCTTTGCAAATCTCTCTGCATGCTCCAAGCTAACTCTGGCTTCATAAAACATTTCCTCGTCTTTATTATCTTCCTTTCTTTTGCGGAGGAGTTCTTTTGTCTCCGGAACTGTAACATAATGCTCTTCAATCTTTTTTCTTCCTATCATATTCCTCACTTCTGAGGTCTTAAGTGGACAGGATGAACGAAAAATTTCTTGACTTTACTTCCATCCGAAACTTCCACAATGTATGCATCTCCCCTCTTTCCGATGATAGTTCCTGTTCTCCCGTGAAATCTGGGGTCGGGCATTCCTCTGTGGTAACTTGGTTCAATTACTATATGGACTCTCTGGCCGGTTTCAAACTCTTGGAGGAATCTTGTGAGTGGAGGTAGACCTCTTTTTCTTGGTGTTTTACTGAGCTTACCTCTGGTCTTCCTTCTAAAGCTATGTGCTTTTTGAACCATTTTAAACCACCTCACAAACTTTACTTAACCGATACAGCAGATTTAGGGCTTTTCAACTTAGGAAGTCACGCGGGTGTTTCCCGATCCATTTAGGTCATTAACAAAATCGTTTATAAATCTTTCACCTCAAGAACATCCAGCAATTTGCATGACGCCTGTTTTTTTAGAATCGAAGCTACCGAGGGTATGGTCCTTCCATCATCACCTGAAATTAGTTCCTTTATGTACAATCCTCCATCCACCAAAAGCTTAAGCTTAAAATGTCTTTTGTCGAGTAGCTCTCCCTTTGCCCAGTAGACTTTTCTCTCCCGGATTATGTCTGCCCTTCTTCTAAGAACTCTTTTGGGAGTTTTCTGGTGGATTAAAACATTAGTAAGGGCTTTTTCAACTTTCATTATATCCGTAATATCAACGCCATCTTCAACGTAGACAAGAGCCTCATATATTTTTTTAGGATTTTTGGTTAGGATTTTTCTCATCTCCTCTCTCGTAGAAAACCTTAGGTCTAAAACTTGAATTTTTCCACTTGCATTGATTTCTTCAATTATCTCATTCAAATCTATTTTTCTTCGCTTGGGGCTTTTTATTTCTAAAATAAAAGGCCTACCATTGCCTAACATTCTAACGTCTATATCCTCTCTGCCTGCACCATGAAAAATACATCTGCCACGTGTTCTCTTTGAAAATGATGTGCATATGAGTGAGGCTATACTCTCTTTATATCCCTTAAGGGGGGTTTGGGGAATGCCCCTGATGAGCTTCCTGTATCTTCCATATATAAAGAGCGGTTTAATTTGAAAATGAACCTCTTCTTTATAGGGATTAACTATGAAAACTATATCTGGAGAGCTCTTATTCACAGGCCTCTTTAAGATTTCTTCAAGCTTCTTTCCAAGTTCTCTATTAAATTCCCTGTTTATTGGCTCCCAGTATTCAAGTTCAAATTTTTTAACTATCTCTTTCTCCTTTTTAAGAATCTCCTCAGGAAATTTCGATCCGATAAGAAAGCTTTCAAACTCTATGGTCTCAGCTTTTTCTCTCACATAACTGGATACTTTTTCAATTTGATCAAAAACATTAAAGCAGAGAACACATTCTTTAGGCTCATTTAGAGGCTTTATCCCTCTAATTTCTCGTTCCATATTTACTATAAGCCTGATTGAAGCCCCTCTTTTAGAATTTTCTCCTTTTCCAAGTTTAGCAAATAGTCTGCCCAAACAGTGGTTGCATAGAGGGTATTCTTCAAGCACCTTCTCGGCTTTTTCAATTATCATGCCCATCACCTGACAATATGACAATTTTTTATCCTAAATCCCAATTGGCTTTGACATTTATACAACCTCAAGGTTTATATTTTGAGTTTTTAATTAAGTGTCGATGATGACTCGAAGACAGAGAATAATAAATCTTTTGGAGGAAAAAGATTACAGCGTATCTGAGCTGGCTTTAATACTTGGAATAAGAGGCAAGGGTAGTAAAAAAATCATCATCGAGGATTTAAGGACGATAGCAAAAGCCTTAAGGCGAGAAGGCAAAGTTCTCATGATTCATCCCGCAGTATGCAGGAAATGTGGGTTTATATTTAGCCCTGATATTCGTATTCCCTCTAAATGCCCTCGATGTAAATCAAACTGGATTGATGAACCCAGATTTAGGATAAGCCAGAGGTGATAACATGAAAAAAATTGAACTCTTTATGCAGGAGAAAGGAATCCAGCCAGGTGATACTATCAGGATTGTTGAAAAGGAAAATGGGAATACTGTGGTGTATGAAGGAATTGTAATGCCTCCCTATGAACTCTCAAGTGGTGAAACCATCACCCTAAAGCTTGACAATGGATATAACATTGGTATCTTAATTGACAGTGTTGTAAAAGTAGAGATAATAGAAAAGGCCAAACCGAAGGAGAAAAAGGAATTTAAAACACTCTTACCAAAAAATCCTGACCTTCCGAATGTGACTATACTCGGAACAGGAGGCACGATAGCATCAAGGATAGACTACAAAACGGGAGCTGTACATCCTGCGTTTACCGCTGAGGAACTGGCTATGGCAGTTCCAGAGATATTTGAAATTGCCAATATTACTCCAAAACTCATAATGAATATACTAAGTGAGGATATGCGTCCGGAATATTGGAAAAAAGTAGCTCATGAAACAGCAAGGGCCTTGAATTCTGGAGAAGATGGAATTGTGATAGCTCATGGAACTGATACAATGGCCTACACGGCGGCAGCTCTGAGCTTTATACTCAGAAACCTTCAGAAGCCAGTGATTCTTGTTGGTGCCCAGAGAAGCAGTGACAGACCATCAAGCGATGCTGCTATGAATCTTATTTGTTCAACAAAAATGGCAACAGCCGATTTTGGTGAAGTTGCAGTGGTAATGCATGGAGAAACTGGAGATACTTACTGTCTGGCACACAGAGGGACAAAAGTCAGAAAAATGCACACGTCACGGAGAGATGCGTTTAGGAGCATAAATGATATTCCAATAGCCAGAATTTGGCCCAAAGGTAAGATTGAATTTCTCAGGGGGGATTACAGAAGAAGAGGGGAAGAGGAGGTTTTCGTTGATGATAAAATGGAAGAAAAAGTTGCTCTTATAAAATCCTTCCCGGGTATGCAGAAGGAGATACTTGAATTTCTTATCGACAGGGAGTATAAGGGAATCGTTCTTGAAGGAACTGGACTTGGTCATGTTCCAACTTACTTAATAGATACCATAGAAAGAGCAACTCAAGAAGGAATTGCAGTATGTATGACGAGCCAATGCCTTTATGGGAGGATAAATCTTAATGTCTATTCAACAGGCAGAAGGTTGTTAAATGCTGGTGTAATCCCATGTGAAGACATGCTTCCAGAAACAGCTTATGTGAAGCTTATATGGGTTCTTGGACACACCCAGAACCTTAAAGAAGTTAAGGAAATGATGCTTAGAAACTATGCCGGAGAAATAACACCGTATACACGGTTTGATACTTATCTGAGGTGATTAAAATGGAGCTCAACTATGATGAGCTGGGACTCAAAGTTGGATTAGAAATCCACAGGCAGCTGGACACTAAAAAATTATTCTCACCTGCTCCAAGTGAGTTGTATGATGAAGTTGAATTCACATTTCAGCGACGGTTAAGACCGACGATGAGCGAGCTTGGAGAGATTGATCCAGCAGCTCTTGAAGAATTCAAAAAGGGAAGAACTTTTATTTATGAGGGAAATCATCAGCTCAGTGATTTGGTTTATATCGATGAAGAACCTCCACATCCCCCAGATGAAGAAGCTTTAATGGTTTCTCTTCAGATAGCTTATCTTCTAAATGCAACTCCCGTTGATGAGGTTCATTTCATGAGAAAAATTGTTATAGACGGTTCAAATGTTTCGGGCTTTCAAAGAACAGCGATAATAGCAATGAATGGCAAAGTTGACACTCCTTGGGGAAGCGTTGGTATTCCCACAATATGTCTCGAGGAAGATGCATGCAGAATTGTTGAGAGGGAGGACAGGAAAGTTATATATCGCCTTGATAGACTCGGAATTCCCTTGGTAGAAATAGCAACAACTCCTGATATACACCACCCAGAACAGGCGAAAGTTGTTGCAAAGTTCATAGGCGATGCCTTAAGAGCCACGAGGAAAGTCAAAAGAGGACTTGGAACAATTAGACAGGATTTGAATGTGTCCATTAGAGATGGTGCCAGAATTGAAATTAAAGGTGTTCAGGAGCTTGATATGATACCTCTTATCATTGAACGTGAAGTCATAAGGCAGATCAATCTTTTGGAAATCAGCAAAGAGCTGAGAAGAAGGGGAGTCAGAAGAGATGACATAGTTGAAGAGTTCCATGATGTAACGGACATCTTCAAAAACACGGGATCAAAGATAATCGCAAGAACAATAAAGAAAGGTGGAAAAGTTTTAGCGGTTAAACTTCCCAAGTTCAGGGGTCTGGTAGGAAAGGAAATACAACCCGGGAGAAGATTGGGAACGGAAATGGCCGACAGAGCAAAGAAGTATGTTAAAGGTATTTTCCATATTGATGAATTACCGAACTATGGAATTACACAGGAAGAGGTGGATGCAGTTATTGAAAGACTTGGGCTTGGAGATGAAGATGCATTTGTCGTAGTTGCAGCTGAGGAGGAGACAGCTAAGAAAGCTCTCAGGGAAGTCCTTCAGAGAGCTAAAGAAGCCATTGAAGGTGTTCCTGAGGAAACAAGAAGGGCCCTCCCGGATGGAAATACTCAGTATATGCGTCCTCTTCCTGGAAAGGCAAGGATGTATCCGGAAACTGATATTCCTCCGATACTAATAACAGATGATATAAAAGAAGAAATACTTGCGAATTTACCTGAATATCCACAGCAGAGAATTGAAAGATACATCAGGGAATACAAAATTGACAGGAGTCTGGCCGAGACTTTGGTTAATGATGAGCGTGATGAGCTCTTTGAAGAGCTTATATCAATGGGAGCAAAGCCCTCACTTGCGGCTTCAATCCTTGTGGTTGTTCTCAGGGGTCTCAAGAAAGAAGCTCCAATTGAGAACATCACAGATGAACACATTAAAGAGGCTTTTGAACTTCTTCTCCAGAACAAAATTGCAAAGGAAGCCTTTGAAGAAATATTTATCGAACTTGCTAACCATCCAGAAAAGAGTGCCCTTCAGGTGGCTGAAGAGAAGGGGCTTACTTTGTTAAGCGAAGAAGAAGTTAAAAAGATAATCAACGAGATAGTCCAGCAGAACATTGATGCTATACGAGCTAAGGGCATGGGTGCTATGGGAATGATAATGGGCAGAGCAATGGCCAAGCTCAGAGGAAAGGCAGATGGAAAGTTAGTCAGCTTACTCGTGAGAAGAAAAATTCAGGAGATAATAGGTTGAGTTAAATTTTTAACTTTTTCTTCTTAGCTTTTATATGTGGAACTATGGAAGGAAAAATAAGAGTTATTTACTATCTCTTTAAGGTTCAGGATCAGCCGATAGGCACATATGCAAAGGAGATCGAAAAGCATCTAAAATATTTTGTCAGACTTGTAAATCCTGATGAATACACTCTTTTTGAGAATTCCAAAAGCTTCCTGAAAAATTCGAGAAACCTGTATATCATTGAGCTCAGGGATGATATCAGCAGGTGGTTTTACCTTACTACTGAGTTAGGAACCATCAAAAAACCGGAAGTAGCATATGAGTATGAGGTTGGTACGGAACAGGGTCTTGAGGCTGTTTTCAGAGGGATTGCAGAGGGCTCCACCCATGGGCGTTCTCGCGTTGATACGTTTTTGGCAGTGCTTCAGGTTCTCCTCTGGGGAGGCTTTCTTTTCCTGAGCTACATCGGCTACAAAAATGAGAAGTTCCAGTGGATAAATAACCTCTTTCTCCCCTCCGTTTTTATTCTCTCGGGCACCATAGAGGGATTCAGAAGAGGTTATAAAAAGAGGAGGAAACCCTGATGGGAGGCGGAAGGAGATTTCAAATTTTTCACGAGAAGAAAACATGCGTTTATGCATGCCTTAGGTTCGATGCACTCTCCTTTGGCATGAGGGAAGTGGAAGGCTATCTAAACTCAGAGGGGATACACTTTATGAGGCTGGTTGATCCAGACCCAGATTTTATCACCCCGGAAATCGCCTCGGTTTATCACGGCGGTCGTTTCATCACGATATTGGAGGTCAGGGATGAACTCGGAAGGGCGTTTTACCTCTTTTCCACAGGGATGCCTTTTGATGTTGAAGCACTTATGAAACCTGATTTTGCTCTGGCGTTTAGTGTGGGAAACGAGAACGGCTTTGAAGAGCTCATGAGGATGATATTCCGACGGAGGATAGCAGGGGCGAGGTACAAGCACCGTTCTCTTTTCAACTTCTTCCTGAGCTTCTTTCTAAGCATGATTATTTCGGCTTTCATAGGATTTACGAGTATTGTGATTCAGGCCATTGTAGTAGGTTTAGTGGCTTTCATTCTCTTCATGATAGCAGATTATCCCTTCTCTGTGCTCTATTTTAGGGGTGTAAAGGTGATACCCGTGCCTAAACAGAGAACAAAGGTATTCATGATCAGGATGAAGAAGGGTTAAAGGGTCAGAGCATCGGCTCCTCGTCACCCATCAGAGTGAGGGAAATGGTCATCATCCCCCGGAACCTTAGTGGATTCCCTTTAAAAATCTGTTTTACCCTCCAACGGCGAAATCCATTTAAAGCCTGAAGT
>CAZAPD010000009.1:0-22170 GCA_964487115.1 uncultured Thermococci archaeon
GAGTTGGCAATGGCGACGATTCTCTCGATGTATTCCTCATCGACCCAGAGCTCCCCGTCCGCTCCGAGCGGAACGTCCATCCTCTCGGTGGAGCGTATTTCAACGACCAGCTTCTTGTGGCTGACGCTTTTGATATTGGAATACTTAAACCCCAATCCGATAGCAAGGTTGAGCAGCCTGACCGCGTCTCCCATAGTCCTCGCAGAAACGTGTAGGATTGGGCTCCTTACGAGGAACCAGAGCTGGCCGCTGGAGTGCTTTTTGATGGCTTCAATGACTTCTCCGAGCTCGACTTCCCTGTGCCACTTGCCGAGCCAGACGGCGTTGACCTTGTCTCCAAAGTCCGGCATCTCCATGACCGAAATCCTGCCCGAGCAGGAACTTGTCGTGAAGTAGTTCTCCAGCGAGTTGATTTTTTCGAGCAGTGAAATGATGTCCTCATCAACCCTATTCTCAACTAAAGCCTTTCTCAGGCCTTCCATGGCCTTCTCCCTCTGCTCATCGAAGTTTTCCGTGTAGAGAAACATAGCATCACCTCAGTTCAATCAACTGGGCGGCTTTCCGATAGGAAGGCTCGATGAACCGGTACACGGTCCTGTTTCCAATCCGGGATTTTGAGATGACGTAGAGGTCGTTTATCAGGGAATCCAGAAGCACATGGAGTGCTCTCTTCGAAATACCTGTTTTTTCAAGCTCACTTCACGTCGCCCCCATATGCCAGGAGCTTTATAACCCTTGGGGCGCTGGGAGAACCAATGCATACCAACCTCCCGAAACATGTTTCGGGGATATTGCCTTAAAAAGATATCTTAAATCGGGACGAGGGTTCCATTTCCCCTCACGAACTCAATCAGCCGTTTATAAGTTGGATGGACACTCAAAGTCGATGAGTCGCCTATCAGAATCAGCTTTCTCTTCGCCCTCGTCAATGAGACATTCAGACGTCTTAAATCAGTTAAAAAGCCCAGCTCACCTCTTTTGTTAGAACGCACAAAAGATAGGACAATCACCTCCTTTTCTCTGCCCTGATAACCATCAACCGTCTTCACCTCTACATCCTCTGGCAAAAGCGAGCTTATTAAGTCCCGCTGGTCGTCGTAGGGGGTTATAACTCCAATCCATTCTGGCTTAATTCCCATTTTTAACAATCTCTGTACAATCTCCTCTACGAGTTTCGCCTCCAGTGGATTTTCCCGTGATTGTGAACCCTTTCTCTGTCTCTCCCATCTTTGGGGATGTTCCGAAGTGTCGACAAAAACTAAAGGCTCTACGGGGTTTAAAATCAAATCCCAATAATTACCAGAGGCGGATACTTCAACACCCAGATCCAAGAGACTTATGTTTCTCACACTCTCATCTGCTTTGATTTGACCATCATAAAATTCTTTGCTTGGAAATTCCATCAGAATTTCATTCATCCTGTACTGAACTTCGAGCATCTTTGCTTTTGAGGGATAAAGCTTAATGAGCTTTTCAAAGAGCGTTTCGCTAAGCTCTTTTGCATCTTCACTTAAAATTGTTGGGGGCAATTGTTTGTGGTCGCCCGCCAAGATAAACCGCTTTGCCTTTGATATAGGTATGAGTACACTTGGAATTGTTGCCTGCGAAGCTTCATCCACAACAGCGACGTCAAATCTAACATCTTTTATAAACTCAAGAGCAGCTGAAGAGTTTGTACTCAAAACAACATCAGCCCAATTTATTATTTCCTCGATTATCCCTTCCTCGATCTTTTTAGCTTCATCATAAAGCTTTTGAACTTTTTCATTAAAAATCAGCCATTGTGCCATTGACTTTACAACCTTTGCTGGGACTCCTCTCGCTCCAATTCCTCTCTCCGCCAGCCGTAAGATTTGTCGATCCGTGAGCCCTCTCCGCCATTGGGGTGTTGGTTTGATGTATTGATCTCTGAGCATTGTCAGTCTTTCAGCCCTGTTCCTGAGATCCCACACCCTTCTATACTTTTCGTGGGCTTCAACCTGATGGGCTAATGTTGATTCCTTTAGATGCCTTGAAACCCTCGAAGGATGCCCCAATCGAACGAGACTAACTTTACCCCACAGACGATCAACGATATTATCAACTGCAACATTGCTCTCAGCGGTTGCCAGAACTTTACTTCCTCTTTTAACCTCTTGGAGGATCACCTCCACAGCAGTTCTGGTCTTTCCTGTGCCGAAGGGACCGTGAATCAGAAAGAATTCCTCACTTCCCAGTGCAAGTGCAACGGCTTCCTGCTGGCTTCTATTCAATCCCACATCAATAGGCGCAAACTCCACCTTTGAGCTCTTTCCGACCTTTTCTATGCCGAGAGCAAAGCTGAGAGCCTTTTTACCACTTTCAGAGAGATTCTCCAGATTCTCAATCTGCCGTTTGAACGTCACATCGTTGGCATAAAGGTCTATTCTAATGTTTCTTAATGCCCAGCCTGGGACAGTATCAATGGCCACAACCAGAAAACGTTTTCCCTTTTCTACTATGGTTCCGATTAAATCACTGACAAGAGGATTTCCTCTGCTTATTACTACGAGATCCCCAACGCTAATCTCGGTCTTTATCTCTCCCTTCCTACCATATTTAACAAGCCTGAACCCAAATTCTTCGCCTATTATCTTTCCATTTAATCCTAAAACAGCCCTACCCACCTTTTCCCTCTCTCTGCCCGAAAGGTTCCTCATCTCTTCCCTCATAGCCCTTATCTCAGCTTCTCTCTCAAGCTCCACGAGCTCTTTAAGGTGATTGATGTATCGCTGGAGGTTCATTTTTCCCACCCGTAAATTTAAAGAAAAAGCGGTCAGCCCATGCGAGTTTCTTCACAGTTCAGACGAAACTTCCCTCATCATTCCATAAGGAATAGGGAAGAAGAGTTAAAAAGCTAACCCATGTTTAACTTAAGAATATTGTATTAACAAACATCTTCGGTTAGTAAAATCTATATACTATTACTAAGAGTCATTAATAACAAGCTGATAAGTGGTTTATATGGCGACTTGGGGGACTATGGTATTATAGGTGGAACGGATCGAAATATGTTGTCATAAGCGACTGGAATGAGCAGAAGTTTGATTATATCATCGTTACCGATGGAGGGGCAGGATGGACGGAAGGTCTCACAACCAAATATTCTGGAGTGGGATACAATAATGGACATAACGATGCAGGAGAGCTAATTGAAAAGATAGAGAACCATTGGTTAAAGGGCAGGAATTACATTGTGGAGATTCCATACTTCATATATCAACAAAAGCCTCATGCCAGAGACTTGAACTACTGGCTTGGCTGGATTGATGGCGCTACCGCTTGGGGTAGTTCGAGACTCAAGGGATTTTATTGGTCACTGGAAAACATCAGGTATATTCAAGCGGAAGAGCTAAGCAGATACACAATAGAGACCATATGGGGCAGAATAATGGAGAATAGAAGGGAGTACAGTGAGAATTACCAGTTTATCTGGATACCGAGCTTGAGGAGTCTCTTTGTGAGCAGATATTTTTCATCGGAACAAGATGTTTTAGAGGCAGTAGCTTATGAAACGGACGTTCCCAACATAGCGAACTATTTCAATAATGTTTTCATCCAGCCAGGATATTATTTCATGAACATATAAAAAGCCAAACTATTAAGGGTGGGATTACCGTACACGTATTCTCTTTTTGTTGATATCCTGAAAACAATGCACAAATACATGCCCTCAAACGTCTCCATTGAAATGGAAGCCGATGGTACTGTTAGGGTTAATGAAGACGCCAAAGATTATGCCTGTAAATACGTAGATGCTCAGAGAGAGGCATTTGGTTATGTGCTGCCAGATAGGGCATACTATTTTGACACGAAGGAGAGCACTATTGATTACATGAGAACTAACTGTCCGGGATGGTGAGGTGATGAAGAAGCGTATTTTTACGTTTTTCTTTTTAATTCTCCTGTTTTCTCCCTACACTTCCGCCTATTCTCCAAGGATTACTGGAATAATTCACTACCGGGACGGTTTTCTTATTCTGACCCATTACTCCAACAACACCACTCAGCTCTGGTTCTTCGAGCCTGGAAAAGGCTTCAAGCTCTTAAACGCCACATTCCTAAACCTCACCTTCATCCACTCCACAGGGGGCAGAGTACTCCTCTACCGAAACCTCTCAAAGGGGCCATTCTTCCAAGATTTCGAGCTTTATGTCTACGATGGGAAATTGCACTTCTTAGGAAACTACTCCGAGACTAACAACTGGGGAGTAGGTAGTGAAATTTACTGGAACGGGAAATTTTACCTGTTTCTTGAGATTGATTGGTCAACTCAGAGGGGAGATTATTACAACTGGTACGCTATAGTCGGCGATGAGATTTACAAGGTCTTTCCCCCAAGCTTGGATAGCTCGCTCTATTTCTTGGGAGTGTGGCAGCTACCAGCCGGTTACCTCCTCGAAGGAGAAGACCCGATGAGTTATCAGGATGAGCTCTTTCTCGTGGCCCTCAATGGTTCGCGGATTGTTTTTGAGAACTTAACCCCTGTAAACCTCTCAGTGGGGAGATTGTGCTTCAACGGCACTCACTTTGCTGCCTTGGACAGCAACTGGTTTAAGGTGATCTTTTACAACGGGTCGGTTTGGAGGTACTACCTTCAGGTTATCAGCTTGAGCGGGAACTCTCGCTTGATTCCCCTTGACTCCTTTGCCAAGGATGAGGGAGAGAACGTTTACTTCGAACTTCTTGGGAGTCGTGATGGGGTGTGGGTGGTTAGGAAGTACAAGCACTGGTGCAACGGCCCGGGAGATGGTTCGTTGAAGTGCCACGAGATGACTTTGGGTTACTTTCTCGTCTCCCAAGGATGTGTTGAGAAAATCGATAACATCTCAAACCTAACGGCGTCCTGCACGAGAAGGGAACCTCAAGCGATCTTTAAGTGGGGACGACTTGTGAGAAATTCTTTGACATTGAATAGCAGAAGGGTTGTGGTGAACGGCACAGTAATCTCCTATGGGGGAAGAACTTTCATTCTACCCTTCAACATTATTATAGGGGACTGTGGTAACGGTTGTTTGCTCTCCAATGGTATGGAGATAGCATATTTTGACGGAAATAACGTTAGATTAATGAGATTTCCCCCGAGTCAGGTAATAACCCGCTGGTTAGCCGTATTTGGGATAATCTTTTCCATACTCATCATTAAGATGATTGCTGAAAATTAGAAAACGGCGAACAACTTAGGATAGAAGAGAGGGGTTAAAAAGCTAAGCCCTCCCCTCAAAAGCCAGAATTGATGCTATGTCCCTACGGAAGGACTTAATAGCCCTCATGTGCTTTTCTTCGATCCCACCACAGCATGCAACCCTCTTGTAGAACCTCTCAAGTTCATTCAAGAGATACTCCAGTTCTCTCTTGGCATTGTCACTGTAGCCATTGCTCAAAAGTTTGCCCCTCAAAAACGGCATAACTTCCAACGGTCTTCCAAGAGCCGCCCACAAAAGCCCTTCCTTCAAAACTTCTTCTAAAATCTCTATTTCAGAATAGCTCTTCTTTACAGAATCTTTTCTACCAATGGGTTTGGTACTCCCCCCTCATCTTGGAATCACCGAATAAAAGGAACACTATGAAGTTATTAACTTTTTTGGCATTTTTTTGGATTTATGACAAAAAAGGAAGGGATAACAGAAAAAATTTGAATTATAAGCATGGTTTCGTGAGGATTGATTGTCATTCTTTCAGGCTGCAAGTAGTATAAGCACCAACAATATGGGGGCAATATGAGCGAATGCTACAAGGAGTTTCTTCATTAGGATCACCTCATGGAGCCATTCTATGTGTGTTTAAAAACTTTACTTTTGTAAAGATACTGAAAAACCGATCGTTCTTCGGAATCTATGTTAAAACATGGGGGAATGCTCAGAGAAATACTTAAAAATCCATACCAGATTCATGTTAAAAAGAGTGTGGGGATGAAATACGATGAACAAAAATGTGAAAAAATTTGAAAGAAAGCTTTTAAATGCCCTCAAAGGATACACATTTGATGATGTGTTATTATTGCCCCAAGCAACTGAGGTTGAACCCAAAGATGTTGACGTTTCTACACAGATTACACCCAGTGTAAAGCTGAATATTCCAATTTTGAGCGCCGCTATGGACACGGTGACAGAGTGGGAAATGGCGATAGCTATGGCTCGTGAAGGAGGCATGGGTGTTATACACAGAAACATGAGCATTCAAAAGCAGGTTGAGATGATAAGAAAAGTCAAGCGTGCTGAAAAATTCATAGTCGAGGATGTTATAACAGTGAGCCCGGATGAGACGCTGGATTATGCTCTCTTTCTCATGGAAAAGAACGACATAGACGGCCTCCCTGTTGTTGAAAATGGCAGAATTGCAGGAATAATCACGAAGAAGGACATAGCCGCAAAAGAGGGACAAAAGATAAGAGACATCATGACGAGCGAGCTGATAACAGTAAATGAGAATGTGGAAGTTGAAGAGGCCCTCAGAATGATGTTTGACAATAGAATCGATCGTCTTCCCGTTATTGATGGGGAAGGCAGACTCGTAGGATTAATCACAATGAGTGATCTCATGATGCGCAGGAAATACAAAAATGCTGTTAGAGACAAAAACGGCAATTTAATAGTCGCTGCTGCTGTAAGCCCCTTCGATATTGAACGGGCAAAGGCACTCGACAAAGCAGGCGCTGATGTTATCGTTATTGACACGGCCCACGCCCACAATCTCAAGGCTATAAAAGCCATGAAACAAATAAAGAAAGTCATTAATGCGGATTTAATAGTGGGAAATATAGCGAATCCAAAGGCTGTTGATGACCTAACCTTTGCAGATGCTGTTAAAGTTGGAATCGGACCGGGGAGCATATGCACAACGAGAGTGGTGGCAGGAGTTGGTGTTCCCCAAATTACTGCTATAGCTCTTGTCGCGGATAAAGCTCAGGAATACGGAATGAAAGTCATAGCAGATGGGGGGATACGATATTCCGGCGATATAGTTAAGGCCATAGCAGCCGGTGCTGACGCTGTGATGCTCGGCTCACTCTTAGCGGGAACTAAAGAAGCACCGGGTAAGGAAGTCGTCATAAACGGAAGAAGGTACAAGCAGTACAGGGGAATGGGTTCCCTCGGAGCGATGATGAAGGGAGGTGCAGAGAGATACTATCAAAAAGGCCATATGAAAACCCAAAAATTTGTTCCAGAGGGAGTTGAAGGTGTTGTCCCATACAAGGGGAGCCTTGGAGAAGTATTGTATCAGCTCATCGGTGGCCTCAGGGCAGGAATGGGTTATGTTGGAGCCAGAAGTATAGAGAAACTTAAAGAGAAGGGAGAATTCGTTATAATCACACAGGCAGGGTATCAGGAGAGCCATCCACACGATGTATTCATCACAAATGAGGCTCCAAATTACCCGGTTGGAAAATAATTTCTCTCCCTTTTATTTCATCCTGCAGAAATTGAGAAGAGTTATAAGCTTCTGCCCGGAGTCTTTCTCAGGCGATGCCAATGACAAAAGTCGGTGTGGTAGGTGGGGGAATAGCAGGATTAACCGCAGCGATAGCCCTTGCCAAGCGGGGCTATGATGTGACTCTCATCCATGCCGGGATAAAAAAGACAAACTCCTATCTGGCTCAAGCGGGTATTGCACTGTCAATTCTCAAGGGGGATTCTCCAAAAGCTCATGTTCTTGATACAATAAAGGCCGGTAGATACCTGAATGACGAAGAGGTTGTCTGGAATGTCATAGGTAAAGCATCTGAAGCCTACACGTTTCTCATGAGGCTTGGTCTTGAGTTTGAGGATAATGAGATAGAGGGAGGACACAGCTTTCCGAGAGTCTTCACGATTAAAAACGAGACTGGGAAGCACATGACAAACATCCTATATGTGAGAGCAAAAGAGCTCGGTGTGAATTTTGTTCAGGGAATTGCAGAGGCATTAGCAGTCAGAGATAAGAGGGCATACGGCGTATTTCTCGAAGGGGAGCTAATGAAATTTGATGCTACTATTCTTGCCAGTGGTGGATACACAGCCCTCTTCAAATACACGGCAGGCTCTGAGCTGAACCTCGGAACCCTCATTGGCGATGCCATTATGAAAGGGGCCCCGGCAAGGGATTTAGAGTTTGTTCAATTTCATCCGACCGGTTTTATGGGTAAAGACGGGGTGAAGCTTGTTAGTGAGGCTGTCAGGGGAGCTGGAGCAAAGCTGATAACTGAAGATGGTGAAAGGTTTGTCAATGAGCTTGAACCGAGGGACGTTGTTGCGAGGGCCATTTACCGGCAGCTGCAGAGCGGGAAGAAGGTTTTTCTTGACGCCACAGGTATAGAGGACTTTAAAGGTAGATTTCCACAGATATACGCTTTTCTAAAGAAAGAAGGAGTAGACCCAGAGAAGGACCCAATTCCAGTATTTCCAATAGCCCATTACTCTATCGGTGGGGTATCCGTTGACCTCTGGTATAGAACGGAGATTGAGGGTCTTTACGCCATAGGAGAGGCCGCAAGCAACGGTTTTCACGGTGCAAACAGACTGGCAAGCAACTCTCTACTGGAGTGTATAGTCTCGGGTCTTGAAGTCGTGAGAACAATCTGCAGGGACAGGCCGAGAATCAGAAAGCTCCCGGAGCTCCATTATTTCGCTCGTGATGCTGGGGACATTGAATTCCTCAAGGATGTTCTGTGGAGATATGCAGGAATAGTAAGGGACGGAAAGGGTTTGAGAGATGGCCTTAGAAGGCTTGAGAATATTGAAGTTGACGAGAGAATTAGAAAGCTTGCGGAGGGAATTCTAAAAAATGCCCTAAGCCGAGAGGAGAGCAGAGGAACTCACTTCAGGCAGGATTATCCGTACATGAGAAAAGAATTCGAGAGACCATTGTTTTGGAGTTAATTTTATAAGTCTTTTAGCTTTAAAATATCCATCTACACATTAATACGCAGGTGGGATTATGGAACTGCTCTATCTTATACTTTCATTTGCAGCTGTTATAACTCTCATCAGATTTAAAATTAACATCGGAGTTTCAATCTTCGCTGGTTCTGTTATACTTGGCATACTCTTTGGATTGAGACCATATGATCTGCTTGAATCCCTCTATATCTCGACAACTTCATGGGAAACCATAAGGCTGATCCTCATCATCGCCTTTATAATGGCTCTGACTTCCGTTTTCTCTCAGATCGGATATCTTAAAGACATGGAAACCGCCATTAAGGAGCTGTTTCCAAGGGCAAAATATTCCCTTGCCATGCTTCCAGCTCTCATAGGTCTCATGCCAATGCCAGCCGGAGCCCTCGTCTCGGCCCCCATGATTGAGCAGGTGGCCAACAGGCTGAATTTAAAGCCTGAAGAGAAGACCCTCGTTAACTACTGGTTCAGGCATGTTTGGGAACATTCTTGGCCGATGTATCAGGCTATAATAATCACCTCCGCATTAACCGGGGTCAGCGTAAGAGAATTCAGCCTCAAGATGCTCCCTGTAACCATCCTCATGATTACAATCGGTTATCTTCTCATGATTAGACCCATAGAAGATTATGAGAAGGTGAGGGGAAACAGAAGGAAAGGAGCATTTCTGCTGATAAAGACTACATACCCAATTCTAATTATAATCCTCATCTCAGTTGTTCTGAGCTACGACATGGTTTACGGTGCTTTAATAGGCTTTTTATCTGCTCTCATTCCTAATTTCAGAAGGGTAAGCAAAAAGGAGGTTATAAAACACGGCCTCCAGCCTAAAATCGTTTTCCTTCTAATCGCCGTGATGTACTTCAAGTACCTTATTCAGACAACAGGAGCTGTTGAAACTCTTCCCAAAACAATTCTGGAGTTTAACCTGCCAGTGGTTTTCGTGATAGTGCTGACGCCTTTTATAGTCGGGCTGATGACAGGAATAAGCTTCGCCTATGTAGGCATGACCTTCCCCCTGTTGCTACCATTCTTTACAGGTTTTGATAAAATAGCTCTCGCCTATCTGAGCGGCTACATGGGCATGCTCTTCAGCCCCGTTCATCTGTGCCTTGTTTTCTCAGCTGAATACTACAAAGCAGAATTGGGGAGAGTATACAGAAGGATGCTGCTCCCAGCCCTCATCCTATTCATTACAGGACTGTTATATATCCTTCTGATACTCTGATCCGCAAACCTTTATAATGTCCGTGAGGAGCTTTAACCAAGGTGATGAAGATATGAAGCTGATCGAGGAGATTTTAAAGCTGAAAGATGAGAAAAACGCGATAATCTTAGCTCACAACTACCAGCTTCCGGAAATTCAAGATATAGCTGATTTCCTTGGAGATAGCCTTGAGCTGGCGAGAAAGGCAGTGGATGTTGATGCTGATGTTATAGTCTTTGCAGGCGTTGACTTTATGGCCGAAACAGCAAAAATTCTGAATCCCACCAAAAAAGTACTCCTCCCAGCAAGAAGGGCAACGTGCGTGATGGCTAACATGCTGAAGGTTAAACATATCCTTGAAGCCAAAGAGAAGTATCCCGATGCTCCTGTCGTTCTCTATGTAAATACAACCGCCGAAACCAAAGCCTACGCTGACGTGACAGTTACATCAGCAAATGCTGCCAAGATTGTGGAAAAGCTTGATGCTGATACGATAATTTTTGGCCCTGATAACAACTTAGCATATTATGTGGCAAAAAGAACCGGTAAAAAAATCATACCAATTCCAGAAGGCGGGCACTGCTATGTGCATACGAAGTTCAACGTTGAGGATGTTGAAAGAGCAAGGAAGCTTCATCCAAATGCAAAGCTTATGGTTCACCCCGAATGCAATCCCGAAGTGCAAGAAAGAGCGGATTTAATAGTCTCAACCGGTGGAATGGTTAGAAATGCGTGTCAGCACGACGAGTGGGTTGTCTTTACAGAGAAGGAGATGGTCTATAGACTGCAAAAGCTATATCCCGACAAAAAGTTCTATCCTGCAAAAGAGGAGGCCTTCTGCATTGGAATGAAATCGATTACGCTAAAGCACATCTACGAGTCTCTTAGAGACGAAAAGTATGAGATTAAAGTGCCCAAGAAAATTGCTGAAAAAGCTAAAAAAGCCATCGAAAGAATGCTGGAGATGAGCAAATAGTTAAGTAGAGAGGGAAACTTTTCCATTTTCTTTACCCTTCAACCTATAAGGTGGTGATTAAATGATTCCCCTCACATACCTTCTCCGCTTTCTGGAGGAAGATGCTCCTTTTGGTGATGTCACGAGTGAAGCTGTTATTCCCAGAGATTTAGAAGCTGAAGCGGTGATTATAGCAAAACAAGATGGGATTATAGCGGGCTTGGAAGAGGCGAAAGCCCTTTTTGAGCACTTCGGCGTTAAAGTTGAACTTAAAGCTAAGGACGGCAATGAAGTGAAGAAAGGCGACGTTATCATTGAGCTCAGAGGAAATGCGAGAAAAATCCTCTTCGTGGAAAGGACAGCTCTCAACATCATGGGAAGGATGAGCGGCATAGCCACTCAAGTGAGAAGGCTTACGGAGAAGGTTAGAGCTATTAATCCGAATGTGAAAGTTGCCGGAACGAGGAAGACGCTGTTAAAGCCCCTCGATAAGAAAGCCATCCTGCTCGGCGGCGGAGAAATGCACCGCTTTTCCTTGAGCGATGCCATACTTATAAAAGACAATCATTTGGCATTAGTGCCGCTTGAAGAGGCAATTAAGCGTGCAAAGGCCTTCAGCCTCTATAAGGTTGTTGAGGTGGAGGTTGAGAGCCTGGAAGATGCCCTAAAGGCCGCTAATGCTGGTGCAGATGTGATAATGCTCGATAACATGACACCGGAGCAAATCGAAGAGGTTCTTGAAGCTTTAAAGCGTGAAGGCCTGCGCGAGAGAGTTAAAATCGAAGTAAGCGGCGGCATAACTGAGGAGAATATCCAAAACTATGCCAAGCTCGACATTGATGTTATAAGCCTTGGAGCTTTAACGCACAGCGTGAAGAATTTCGATGTTAGCTTGGAGATAACCGGAAGGCTCTAAATTCCCTTCTTAAATTTTTGTTGATTGTACTCTATGACAAAGTTTATATTCAAGTTTTTCCTTGAATAAAATTGAAAGAATTAACTTGAAGGTGGTTGCCATGAGGAAATTTGATATAATTGAGATAAAGGGAACTGAAAGATTGAAGCGCGGATTCGCCAAAATGGTTAAAGGTGGCGTTATAATGGATGTCACGAACGCAGAACAGGCAAGGATAGCGGAAGAAGCAGGAGCAGTTGCCGTTATGGCCCTTGAGAGAGTACCTGCAGATATAAGAAAAGCCGGTGGAGTTGCAAGAATGGCCGATCCAGAAAAAATTCAGGAAATAATGGACGCTGTAACGATTCCTGTGATGGCGAAGATTAGAATAGGTCACTATGCCGAAGCTCTCGCTTTGGAGGCTTTGGGCGTTGATATGATAGACGAGAGCGAAGTTCTGACGCCTGCTGATCCATACTTCCATGTGGACAAAAGGAAGTTCAACGTTCCATTTGTCTGCGGCGCGAGGAACCTTGGAGAGGCTGTTAGGAGAATTTGGGAAGGGACTGCCATGATAAGAACAAAGGGTGAGGCAGGAACTGGGAATATTATTGAAGCTGTGAGGCACGTGCATCTGGTAAATGAGAACATAAGACTTATCCAGCGCATGACGGACGAGCAGATTTACGGCATAGCAGGAAAGTTTGCAGAGCCTTACCTGAAGCTGGCCAAGCAGGTAAGAGAAATAAGCGGTCTATCCATGGACATTCTCGAAAATGAACCTGTTTACGAGGGCTACACCTACAGCGATATTATTGAAGGCATCTACAAAGTTCTTCTCGATATAAAGGAACTCGGAAGACTGCCAGTGGTTAACTTTGCCGCTGGAGGGGTTGCCACCCCAGCAGATGCCGCTCTGATGATGCAGATGGGAATGGATGGAGTATTCGTTGGTAGCGGGATATTCAAGAGCTCCCAGCCAGAGAAAATGGCCAAGGCAATAGTTGAAGCTGTAAACCACTACGATGAGCCAGAGATCATAGCTGAGATAAGCAAAAACCTCGGGGAACCCATGAGAGGCCTTGAGATAGAGAAGCTTGAGGTGCGCTTAGAGGAGAGAGGTGTATGAGAGTCGGTGTTATTGGAGTCCAAGGAGCTGTAAGTGAGCATATTGAAGCCACCAAAAGAGCGATGGAGAAGCTCGGCTTTAGTGGGGATGTATTTTGGCTCAAAAAGCCGGAGCAGCTTGAGAACATTGATGCAATAATAATCCCTGGTGGAGAGAGTACAACAATTTCAAGGCTCATGGTGAAGAACGGTCTCTTTGAACCTGTTAAGAGACTCGGTGAAAATGGACTGCCCATAA
Source organism: uncultured Thermococci archaeon (assembly GCA_964487115.1). GTDB lineage: Archaea > Methanobacteriota_B > Thermococci > Thermococcales > Thermococcaceae > Thermococcus. Next base: position 13,318 of record CAZAPD010000009.1, read on the forward strand.
TGGGAACCTGTGCCGGCCTTATCATGCTCTCAAAGAATGTCATAGGGGCAACACCAGAGCAGAGGTTCCTTGAGCTTCTCGATGTCAGAGTCAACAGAAATGCCTACGGCAGGCAGATTGATAGCTTTGAAGCTCCTGTTAAATTAGCTTTCAGTTCTGAACCATTCCCCGGGGTTTTTATTCGCGCTCCGAGGATAGCTGAATTCTTAAGTGATAGAATAAGGCCCATTGCCTGGCTTGGGGACAGGGTTGTTGGAGTTGAACAGGCCAGTATAATCGGTTTGGAGTTCCATCCAGAGCTAACCACAGACACGAGAGTTCATGAATACTTCATAGAAAAAGCCCTGTAATTTGAACATTTTTTCATTAATTTTTTGTCAGAAATCTTTTTATTTTTGCCACTTAGCTGTCTATTGGTGGTGGTGTGAGCGAACTAAAGACAGTGGTGTGCCCCTACTGCGGCTTTGGCTGTAAACTTCTCGTTAACCCTCAGACAATGAAGATCAAACCCCATAGAGGAGAGCCAAACAGAGGGAAGCTCTGTCCTAAGGGACTTCATGCAACTGAGTTTGTTCTTTCAGAAGACAGACTCAAAAGACCAGTTAAGAGAGTAAGGAACCGAGTGATAGCTGTGAGCTGGGGTCAGGCAATTGATGAGATAGCGGGAAAGCTCCTCGAAGTCCGTGAGCTCTATGGAGCAGATGCCGTTGCCTTCATAGCCTCCTCCAAGGTAAGCAACGAGGAGAATTACCTCCTTCAGAAGATAGCAAGGCTTTTCGGAACGAACAACATAGACAACTGCGCCCGTCTCTGCCATGAAGCGAGCGTTCATGCCCTCAAAATGGCGGTTGGAGCAGGAACACAGACGAATCCATATGGAGATCTGGAGCACGTTGGGGCAATACTTATATGGGGCTACAACCCGGCCGAAACACACCCCGTTGTCATGGATTACATAAACAGAGCAAAGAAGAGAGGAACAAAAGTTATCGTCGTTGATGTTAGAGAGACGACCACAATGGCATTTGCAGATTACAGGCTAATAATAAGGCCCGGAACCGACGTAACCTTGGCCAACTCCCTCATGCATGTCATCATCAAGGAGGAGCTCTATGACGAGGAATTCGTAAAAGTTAGAACAACTGGTTTCTCAGAGATAAAAATGGCTGTAAGAAAGTACACGCCAGAATATGCTGAGAAGATTACGGGAATCCCCGCGAACACTGTGAGGGAGGTCGCGAGAGAGTTTGCCTTAGCAGGAAGTGGAGCTGTAATGTGGGGGATGGGCCTGACACAACATGTTTCGGGTGTTGAAAATGTTTTGGCCGTCATAGACCTCGCTTTGCTCCTCGGGTACATGGGCGAACGCGGCGGTCTGTATCCCATGCGCGGCCAGAACAACGTTCAAGGTGCTGCATACATGGGGGCATTAAGCGAATTCCTGCCCGGTTATGTCCCCCTGACGGATGATCGGTTCAGGAAGCGTGTAGCTTCACTCTGGGGTGTTGATGAGTTGCCTACAGAGCGCGGCCTCTATCTCACAGAGCTGTGGGATGCCATAGAAAGTGGAGATGTTAGAGCCCTGTATATAGTTGGCGAAAATCCTGCAGTGAGCGAGGCCAACTTCACTCGCGTCAGGAATGCCCTCAAAAAGCTTGACCTTCTTGTTGTTCAGGACATCTTTATGACACGCACAGCGAGGTATGCTCACTACATCTTACCGGCGAGTACCTTCTGCGAGAAGAGTGGTAGCTACATGAACAGTGAGAGGAGAATCCAGTGGAGTCATAAGGTCTGCGAGCCCTACGCCGATTCAAAACCAGACTGGGAAATATTGACGATGCTTGGAAAGGCTCTTGGCCTCTCGGGCTTTAGTTACGGGAATGTTGATGAGATAACCGCTGAATATTTCCGCCTCTTCCCTGAGCTTGAGGATAGAAGCGTTGAGGAACTAAAAAATGGAGAAGGTATATTCCTCCCAAAGAAAAGGCTACATACATGGGGATTTGCAACTTCTGATGGCAGGGCACGGCTAATAGCCGTTGAACAGATTTCTCCCTGGGAGAAAGCAGATTCCGAATATCCTTTCGTCTTGATCACAATACGGCTGATAAGTCACTACAACACCGGGGAGATGACGTTGAGAAGTCCCTCACTTGTAAAGCTGATGGGTGAGCCAAACGCTCTGATAAGTCTGGAAGATGCAAAAAAGCTTGGTATAAACAGCGGTGACTCCATAGAGATAGAGACAAGACGTGGAAAGATAAGAATGCGTGCAAAGATCGGAAAAATACCCCAAGGAGTTGTTGCGGTTCCATTTCACTTCAAGGCCAACAGACTAACAAGCGATGCCCTCAACAAAGCAGGAACCCCTGAGTTCAAGTTCTCAGCGGCAAGAATAAAGAAGCTCAGAAACGGAAAGCCCACTCTGGATATTCACCCGTGAGACAGGCAATGCACAGTTCGTTTATACCAACAGCCCGTTTCAGGCCTTCAACACTTAGATAATGAAGAGAGTCCGCCCCAATACTCTTTCTTATCTCCTCAACGCTTTTCCATGCTGCTATAAGCTCATGTCTCGTTGGTATATCAATTCCCATATAACACGGATATTTGATGGGAGGTGATGCTATTCTGACGTGCACTTCCTTAGCTCCAGCTCCTTTTAGGAGGGAAACTATCCTACGCATTGTCGTTCCCCTGACAATCGAGTCGTCAACAAGAGTTACCCTTCTGTCAGAGATCACGTCTCTGACCGGCGAAAGCTTGAGCCTGACCTTCAACTCCCTGTAAAACTGCCCGGGCATGATAAACGTTCTCCCTATGTAGCGGTTTTTTATAAGCCCCTCCTCGTAGGGGACTCCACTCTCATGGGAGTAGCCAATGGCAGCTGCCCTACCCGAATCAGGAACTGCTATAACAACATCACCTTTAAAATCATCCTCCCTCGCAAGCTCCACACCCATCCTGTATCTGGCCCGATAGACATTTACTCCATTAAGCGTGCTGTCCGGTCGGGCGAAATATATGTACTCAAAGACACAGTGAGCTCTTTTTTCCCTTGCCAGAACTTTGCTTTCAACATCCTCATCCACCAGAAAAACCTCACCGGGCCTAACATCTCGGATTTTAAGATTAAACATCCTCAGCGCAGAGTCTTCAGAGGCAAAATAATAACCATCACCAAGGCCATAACTCAGGGGTCTGAAACCAACCGGGTCCCTGGCAATAATTATCTTACCTTCGAAGAGAAAAGCAACTGAATATGCCCCTCTAACCTCGGTAAATACATTTTTCATAGCCTCAAACTCATCACCGGTTTCTTTGAGATGCCAGAGAAAAGAAATCCCCAAGAGCTCGCTATCAATTGAATGGCTGAATTTAATTCCAATATCCTTTTTTTCGTATTCTCTTCTCAGAGGAAGGAAATTAGTGAGAGTTCCGTTATGGGCTATTGCTATATGCTTCCCACAGCATGAAGCCTCCAAGGGCTGTGCTTCATTCAGTGCACCTGATGTCGAATATCTTACATGCCCAATTGCAAGATTACTCCTTAGTTGTCCTAATCTGCGTCTTTTAAACACCTCTGAAACTAATCCAAGCCCTTTAATTGTTTTAACCTTGTTTCTCCATATGCTTATGCCAGCACTCTCCTGTCCTCTATGCTGAAGGGCTATTAGAGCGTAGTATGTCTTCCTCCCGGCATTTTCAGTCTTTGCTGCAAATATGCCACACTTTTCCCTCATGTAATCACCGGCGTAACATATTAGTGTAAATGAGAGTTACACTTCCCGTGGAAGATTGCAAATTTGTGCTTAAAAGCTTTGCTCCTTTATTGACAAGTTTATGTTAAGAAAAGCCTTATAAATAATGAACTTTTAACATTTTTATGGTGAAAGCCATGGAAATTTACGAGGGAAAAGCTAAGAAAGTTATCCCGCTTGATGATGGAAAGATCATCATGGAGTTTAAAGACGATGCAACTGCATTTAACGGCGAAAAAAAAGCCCAGTTCAAGGGAAAAGGATGGTTAAATGCACATATCTCAGCAAAGCTCTTTAAAGTCCTTGAAGAGAAAGGAATTAAAACCCACTTTATCGGCACTGCTGGTGACAACAAACTCATAGTCGAGAGACTCGATATGTATCCCCTTGAGGTTGTTGTCAGGAATGTAGTTGCAGGAAGTCTAAAGAACCGTCTTCCATTAGAAGAAGGAACTGAACTGGATAATCCAATAGTGGAGTTATATTACAAAAATGATGAAATGGGAGATCCAATGATAAACCATTACCATGCCAAAGCCCTTGGCATCAGAGAAGAAGAACTCAGGGAGATTGAGAATATAGCGCTCAGAGTTAATGAAATCCTAAAGGAATATTTTGAGAAAAAAGGCATCATACTTGTCGACTTTAAACTTGAGTTCGGAAAGAACAGAAGAGGTGAAATAATTCTTGCGGACGAGATAAGCCCAGACACATGCCGCTTCTGGGATGCAAAAACAAAGAAAAGCCTCGATAAAGATGTCTTCAGATTTAACAAGGGAGATTTAATAGATGCCTACGAGGAACTTTACAGGAGACTTACAGGAGAAACACCAAAGTATGTATAATAAAAATTACGGCAGCTCTTTTCACCTTCATTTTTATCCTCTCCAACAATCCTTTGTTACCTTCGAATCCTCAGTGAGGGTTTCCTCTGGCCATAATATTCATGTTTCAACATTAAGAATCCTCTTAAGCATGCTAAGTTCCCGTCCATCCCAAGCACTCTCCTCAAGCACGATGATTATAGTGCCTTTATAGAAGGTTACATAATCCTTAAGGCTACTGAGGAATTTGGCAATAGAGCGGAACTCATTGTATGTTCGCAGATATTCCAGACAGTTAAGAAGTATAACCCCCTGAGCCCCTATTCGCTCAGCTTCCATAAGATATCTATGGGAAAGCTCAACGATCTTCTCCAGCTCGGTAGGAGATATCTTACGAGGAGCTGTAACACTACTGACAAAATATGCCTCCCAGCTTTTGGGAACATCAAGTATTTCTCTGAGAAACGCAAGAATAGGAGATCCTCCAAGGTGTTTCTTGAGCTCCTGATACTCTCTTGGACTAACAATTACAACATGAGGTTTGAACTCCACTTTGAACGGCATGCTACTGAGCTTCTTGAACTTCTCTGAGGATATTATGTTGAGGAGCAGGGCAACTTCAATAAGCGTGAAAAGAGCTCCCAAGATGAAGCCTATTGGGGCAAACCATAAAACCGGCCTGAGGAAGGGATAGTCCATTTTGTGTATGCCATAGAGCATGAAAACAGTAGCAAGATACATGCCCCTTTTAGAGTATATGTCTCTGATTCCAATCAACATCGCGCCTGTGAAGAAATAGAAAAATCCTGCAATTCCATAGACAAGGGCAAGTTCATCAGATGTTATCTCACCTTCTCCTCTCAGTGCATAATAAACTAAAACATAAACAGTGAGCACCAGAGGTGCCAGAGCAGCAATATCCTTAACATAAGGAGGAGAGAAGTCTATATCTTCCTCCTCAAGGAACATAGAAGCACCATAGAACAGCAAGGATACTGCAAGTGCCTGAGATATTGCAAGTCCGTAGTGTCTCTCAAGAGTATCAAAGAGTATGGAAACAGCATCAACGAAAAATGCTGCCGACCAGAACAATGCTGACTTCCTCATGTGCTTCAGATATGCTCGAAATAGAAAACCAGAAGCAACGAGCTTCAGTACCGTGCTAAATCCCTGTCCTATAATTAACATCTCCTGATTCACATTATTCCCCCAAGTAGATATTCTCTGTTATCAAGATATTAAAATTTATTTCTCTTAATCCAACAGTCTCAGTCCGTAATTTTTCACCTGTATCTCAGGCTTCTCAATAACCTTCCCAATCTCAAAAGCCGAATAATATCTGTTCAAAATGTCGAGTGCTCCTTCCTTCTCCTCTGCCGGAACTATAATCACCATCCCAACCCCCATATTAAAAACCCGAAACATTTCTTCAAGAGAAACACCATTCTCGTGAATTAGCTTAAATATACCTCCAATAGGTGGCATCTCCAACCTGAAGCCATATTCCGTGAGGCGTTTGAGATTGAGCAATCCACCCCCTGTTATATGGGCCAGTCCCCTTACCTCAACGCTCTCCAAAAGCTCCAAAATTGGCTTTACGTAAATTCTCGTAGGTTCAAGCAGGTGCTCCCAGAGCTCCCTCCCCCCATATTCATAACGAAGACCATACTTTGGAATCAGAAGCTTCCGAGCTAAAGTCAGCCCGTTTGAGTGTATTCCAGAGCTTTCAATGCCTATTACCGCATCTCCCGGTTTTATTTTCCTCCCTGTTATTACCTTCTCTTTCTCAACAACACCAATGGCAGTTCCTGCAAGGTCGAAGCCATTCACAAGCTCCGGGAGAACAGCTGTTTCTCCCCCAACAATAGCTATACCGCTTTGCTTTGCTCCCTCATAAAGACCTTTTGCTATTTCGGCAAAAACCTCATCGTTGGGCTCTTTCACCGCTAAATAATCCACTAAAGCGACTGGCTCGGCTCCAACGCAAATTAGGTCGTTAACGTTCATCGCTATCATATCAATACCTATGGTGTCGTACTTTCCAACAGCTTCAGCCACAAGGATTTTCGTGCCCACTCCATCGGTCGTCATCGCGAGGTAGAATTCCTTGAAGTCCATCAACGCGGCGTAATGACCTATGTCCTCTTTAGGCTCACCGAGCCTTCCTTTTCTAAACTCAAAAGACGCTTTTGCAAGGGAGATTATTCCCTTCAGGGCTTTCTGGGTTTTTTCATCATCAACACCAGCTTGAGCGTAAGTGAGCATGAACATCACCAAAGTGGAATCGCAGTAAGACTTTAAAAATTTTATCATTTTTATGTTTAAAAAAGGTTTAAAATTATGACATATTAAACATTATTATGTTAAAAACATCCCCCCAGACAGCTACACTAAACTTATAATCCCCAATTGACCGCATCTGCATGAGACATGCGGGGTATGTCTCGTGTTGAGATATTATCATTAAATATAAGTACTGCAATAGGGAGTGATTAGAATGTTTGTCCGTTCGCTTTCAGCTGGGGGTTCTATCGAGGAAATTGGAGGTAAAGCATATCGTCTTTCAATTTTGGCGAGATATTTTAATGTTCCCGAAGGTTTTGTTATAACAACCAAAGCTTACGAGCTCTGGAAGAAGTCGGGAGAGCTCCCCAACAAAGTGGTAACGGAAATTCAGAAGTATTTCACCTCTCCTTACCTTCTTGAAGGGCGCTTCCCCGTCGTGGTCAGGAGTTCGGCGAATGTTGAAGACAGCAAGAATGCCAGCTTTGCTGGTGTCTTTGAAAGTATAACCAACATAAGAACTTTTGAAGAACTCCTCAGAGCAGTTGAAATGGTTTTCAGGAACGCAACCTCAGAGAGAGTTAAAGTTTACACAGAGCATATGGGCATCGAAAAAGAAATTAAAATGGCAGTTCTCGTTCAGAGACAGATTGATCCAGAACTCTCTGGAGTTCTCTTCACGCGCTCCCCTAATGACCCTGATAAAGTTCTTATTGAGTTTGCATATGGTTCTGGTGAAAAACTGGTCAGTGGTAGGGCTAATGCCGAAAGGAAGCTTCTTCCAAGGATCCCCGAGAGTATAGGAGACAAACTTATGAGAGAATTAATTCAGACAGGTTTAGAGATAGAAGACCTCTTTGGAAATCCCCAAGATATCGAATGGACATATGATGGGACGCTCTGGATACTTCAGTCAAGGAATATAACGACGATAGGTAAGATGAAAAGGAAAACAAATATCTCGGGAAGTTGGCACATTTTAAAAGGAACCCCAGCCAGCCCTGAGAAGGCTAAAGGTACAGCAAAGTTTATTCTTGATGATCAGCCTCCTGAGGAAGTAGCCCGGATTTTTCCAGAAGGAGCAGTCTTAGTTACTTATGTTCTCCACGCTGAGTACTACAAACTTTTCACCAGAGCCTCGGCTATAGTTACGAAAGTTGACAGCATGCTTTCCCATCCTGCCATAATAGCACGGGAACTCGGCATTCCCTGTGTTGTCGGTGTTGACGTTGAACTGATTCGTGAGGGCGATGAAGTAATGGTAGATGGAGACGAAGGGATTGTTTATGTAAAAAACCCAAGAACTGCTTTCAGGAGAGTTAACCTCTGGAAGGCAAGTTATGAGGAAGATGAACTCATTAAAGAGCTGAAAGCAGAATATTTAAACGCGCTTGAGCGTCTTGATCCAGATGGTCTTGAGGAAGTCATTGTTAAAGCCTTCAAGATTGTAAAAGAGCTTTATCCCAAGGACAGAGAGAAAGCATTCAACGTTTATTACTTCATAAATGTTATGATGGAGGAGAACACTCCAAAAATTCTAAGCAAGCATTTCAATGTAATGGAAATATTCTCCAGGGCAGATCACAATGAAAAACCACGAAACAGTGAGGAAGCCAAGCTTTTCAAAATCTACCGCCTGCTCAAATCCTTTATCAACTATAAAGATGAAAGGATAAAAGACATACCTAAACTGCTCTTTAATCTCTAAAGGTTTTTTTATCATTTTTATGTTTAAAAATGCTTAAATATATGCTTAATTTTAACATAATAACGTCAATATTTTGGGTGATGCAGATGATTGGAACTAGAGATGAGATTGGAACTCCCCTAACAGACTCTGCTGTTAAGATTCTCCTCCTTGGAAGTGGCGAGCTTGGAAAGGAAATAGCTATAGAAGCCCAAAGGCTTGGAGTTGAAGTAATTGCGGTCGATAGGTATCCAAACGCTCCAGCCATGCAAGTTGCTCACAAAAGCTATGTTGG
>CAZAPD010000010.1:0-24947 GCA_964487115.1 uncultured Thermococci archaeon
GAGGGCCGGGTAGATGAGCCCAGCGAACTCCCTGCTCCTTCCGATTACATTCTCCCAGAAGCGGCTCTGGCTCTCGTGGATTCCAAGGCTTACACCACTGGCTATCGGGCTGAACATGAACCTCTCGTCCTGCTGGAGCTCGTAGAGTGCATGGCCAAACTCATGGACGGTGCTGAGGACGGCTCTCCTGAAGTCGTAGCCCTCATACCGGGTGGTTATCCTGACGTCCCTTATCCCGAACTCAGTCGTGAATGGATGAGCTGAAACATCCAAGCGAGAGCGAACTCCCAGCGGAAAGCCGAACTTCTCGAGTATCCAGCGGTTCACGCGCTCCATCTGGGCTCTGTCATAGCTTTCCTTCTCGAGGGGATGGCTCTGCGGAACTTTGCCCTCCTCCATGATCCTCCCAAGGAGCGGCTTGAGCTCCTTCTCCAGCTTATCGAACATCCTCTCGACGTCCCTGGTTGTGGTGCCCTCCTCGAAGAGGTCAAGTAAAGCGTCGTAGGGCTCGTCCTCGTAGCCGAGGTATTCAGCGGCACGCTTGGCCAGATCGATTATCCTGTCGAGCCAGGGCTCGAACTTGGAGTAGTCGTCGCTCTTCTTTGCTTCCTCCCAGGCCTTGGTTGCCTGGCTCGTGACCTCGCTCATTTCCCTGAGGAACTCGGGCGGGAAGGATTTGTTTATCCTTATGTTCCTGTCGAGAACTCTCACCACTCCACGCTCGTATTCGTTGAGCTCAAGCCCCTTGGCCTTCTCGACCAGCTCGACAAACTCCGGCTTCAGCAGAAACTCTTGACTGAGAACACTCAGCTCGCCCTGAGCGACGGAACGCTCGAGGATGCCCTCCCTCGGCATGTTGACCTCCATATCCCATCTGAGGACGCTCTGAGCGTGGCCTATTGCCCATATCCTCCTGTACCTGATTAAAATCTCGTTGATAATTTCATTCTGAAATGCCCCCTCCATTCAAACCACCTCTTAAAGTTTAACAGGATTTCGGGAGTGAGCTTTTTAAATCTTTTCGATGAACATCTAAACGGGAGGGTAGAAATCGATTACTCAACCATAAATTGCTTAAAGGAGAAGGCACAGTCTATGAAAAACCGGTGATGACAATGAAACCCAATCTGGTTGTGTTAGGTCATGTCTCAATCGATCACATAATACTCCCCGAGAAGGAAGAGATGCTCCTACCTGGAGGAGCGGCGGCGGCTGTAGCTACTTCAGCAGCTTTATCAGGAGCTCATGTAGGTCTTGTAACCAGAATAGGTGCAGATTTTCCGAGAGAATGGCTTAAAAAGCTGGCCTCAGTTTTAGATGTTAGGGGAATTCAAATCCTGCCTGGCAGAACAATACACATATACATGATTTACCATGAAGACGGAACCGTAGATGCTCCTGTTGATATGGGAGTTGCTCAAAATATGGGGGAAACACCAATTCCCGAGGAGTACTTGGAAGCTGAAATCTTCCATATAGCCCCAATTCCACCAGAGGAACAGAGAAAAGCCTTAAAAAGGCTAAAAGGGATGCGGATAAGTCTTGATTTCAATCCCACATACATGGAAGATTACCTCACAAAAACCAATTTGATGAGAAGAATTGTTTCGCATGTTGAACTGATTTTTCCCAACGAAAGAGAAGCTCTTGCGATAACTGGAACCACAGACATCAGAGATGCAGCACAGATTTTTAAAGAGTGGGGAGCTGAGATCATTATCATAACCCGTGGGGAGCGGGGAATCCTGGTGTATGACGGGTCATTTAAAGAATTTTCAGCACTCCCCATAGCTCGTGAGGAAATAGTCGATCCAACTGGAGCTGGAGATGCCTTCGCAGGCGGCTTTCTCGCGGGATATTCTCAAGGCAGAAAAGTGGATGTGTGCATACGGATGGGATTGGAACGGGCAAGAGAAGTGTTGAAAAAAATGGGGAGCTGGAGTATTTAATCCGCCACTAATTTGGAGAAGGCATAGAGTGACAAAAGGATCAAAGCTGCCAGAGCTGTAGCCTCAAAACCGGGTACTAAAGGAGCTATATTTTTCATCAGGATAAAAGTAGGTAGAGCCAAAAGAACAGCCAACAGAAGGATAGCATAGTGCTCCGGCGGAGCTTTTTCTCTATCTAAGTATGCAGATTCTACGAGGAGCAGTGCCAGTGTCATTATTCCGAGGCCATAGACGTCACCTATTTTGTTATAAATGAGGAAGAAAGCTGTCAATATTAGAAAGATAGAGCCCATAAAATATGAGAAAAATGAAAAGAATGCCATGGGTATCAAAAATATTAATCTTCTATCAATGACAGAGAGAGACAGAATAATCACAAATGGAATCAGCGAAAACCGCACTCTAACCTTCATAGCTTGATCACCCCTGCTATCGCACTCTTCAGGGGTTTATTAACATCCCAGTCAACAATCATGCCGTATGTAGAAAGTTTTTTGAGGTGTGCTTTCCTTTGCAGGCTTAAGAGTCTCAAAGCAAGCTTCTCCTCCCGTGTTTTCGGCTCAATCACGGAGTAAGGATTGGGACTTATTACAACAACATTATAGCCATAGCTGTAGAGTATCCTCAGGGCATCTTTGCTCTCAGGAGTTACCAAAGGCGAAAAGTAGAGGATCTGGGCTCTGGCAGGAAAACGACTTCTGACGAGATGCTCAACCTGATATGCGATCATATTGTTCCTATCAGGCTTGGCGGTACTTAAAAGGTCTATGCACTTAAAGAAGTGTCTTTTTCCGTAATCTATCCTGATCCAAAGAGGAACCTCCTCAGCCAAGAGAAGTCCAAAACTTGTGCCGTTATTGAGACTGTCAAGCATCAAAGAGGCTACTGCCCGAACGAGATGATCAAAGACTTCCCTTCCGGCATATGTTGCATCTACGATGAGGATTACATCTACCTTTCTTTCGCTTTCATACTCATTTGCCATTATCCTTCCAGTTCTGGCTGTAGCTTTCCAGTTTATAATCCTGAGCGGATCTCCGGGCTGATACTCTCTTATTGCATGAAATTCGACTCCCTCTCCGACCCTTGGTGATGGCAATGGACCGACGGTTATCTTCGTTCCTTTTGTTGAATATGGGGTTTGGACGTCCTCAATTCTGGGAACCCCTATAAGTTCACTATAGAGTTCTATAGTTTTTTCCCGCTCAAAAAAGCCGAATGGGTCTCTGTATCTGAGTTTCACAGAATTGAACTCGTGTATTCCTCTCCTGACTTTCACCCGGTAGGAGAAAAACCTCTCCTCACCACGGTTAAATGATGCTACAAATGACGGCCTCCCTTCAACGACCTCAATTTCCTCGGGAAGGTCGTCATCGATCTTCATACTGGGTATTCTTTCGTTGGCTTTTATTCTGAGTTTTATTTCAACGATTTCCCCTTCAAGGACCCGATCACGAGGCAAAAGTCGTTTAATCTCGACATCCAGTGCAGGCTTGAAGAATGCAACAGCAATGAAGAATAGCCATAACATCGGAAGGGAAAGATAGACCATATCCCATCTGAGGAAGAAGAAAGCGAGCACTACAACTCCCCATAAGGCTATTAACAGGTGCACTGCCTTTCCTGTTGGGTGGAATTCCCTCTCCATACCCATCACTCAAACTTTGGGACTGGAACCTTCTCAAGCAATCTCTGCATAACATTCTCTTGACTAACCTTTGTATACCAGAGCTCCCTTTTTAGGATCAGTCTGTGGCTCAGAGCTGGAATTGCTACCGCTTTTACATCATCAGGAATAACATAATCTCTACCTTCCAGAGCTGCATATGCTCTTGACAGCTTGAGCAGGGCAAGACTTCCTCTTGGAGATGCTCCTACATCTATTTCCCTTTTGTTTTCCCTCGTTGCCGTAACCACGTCAGTTATGTATTCAAGAACTGCATCGCTCACGTAGACATCCTCAATCGCTCTCTGCATCTCAACAACCCGTTCTGACGTTGTAATACGGTTTATATCAACCTCCTCTTTCTTCCTCTCAATTCGTCTCTTTAGGATTTCAACTTCCTCATTCTTAGTGGGATAACCCACTCTAAGCCTTACTAAAAATCTATCAAGCTGAGCCTCTGGGAGTGGATATGTACCCTCCTGCTCTATCGGATTCTGTGTGGCTATAACAATGAAAGGCCTCTCCAGAAGGTAGGTTTTGCCTTCTATCGTGACCTGTCTCTCCTGCATAGCCTCAAGTAAAGCGGATTGTGTCTTGGGTGGAGCACGGTTGATCTCATCCGCAAGTAAGATATTGGTGAAGATTGGACCTTTTTTAAACTCAAATTCGAGGGTTTTCTGATTGAAAACGCTAACACCGAGAATATCGGATGGCAGCAGATCAGGCGTAAACTGAACCCTCTTAAACCTAACGCCAAGTGCTGAAGCAAAACTCTTTGCCATCAAAGTCTTCGCAAGTCCCGGAAGATCTTCGATAAGAATGTGGCCATCGGCCAGTATTGTCGTCAGTAGAAGCTTGAGAACCTCTCTTTTTCCAACTATCGCCTTTTCAACTTCCCCCAATATCCGATTCCCTATTTCATGCACTTTCTCAATCTTCATTCAAATCAGCCTCCAGAATTTCTAACGCCTTTTCAAGGTTATCCAAAAAATCTCCATCCGAATGCAGAATTCTGAGAGCTGTATTGGGTTCCGATTTAAGCTCCGCAATTTCACGGTTGTAATCATCAGCCAGCACTGCATATGAATCAAGTATTTTTTCCTCGATTAGAGCTCTAGCAACTGCTCCTGAACGAGCCTTTGAAATAAGCATTACAGTCCTTTCAAATTCAGATTTCCGCTCTCTTGGGGTGAATCCAGTCCTCGGCAAATATCGAAGCTTGATTTCAAATCCAAAAAGCACTATACTCAGAATTAGAGCTGTCAACACAACCGCTATCCATCTAAGGATGTACGAACCGGCAAACATGGCTATCAGAACGAAGGGCATGGCTCCCAAAGCTGCTTTATTCATGTTCATCACCTTTTATTTTTAAATAAAGTTCATATGCTTTATATGCATCTTCCTTTGTGACCTTTTCGGGAGCATATTTTGCCTTTTCAAAGAGTTTCGTGAGCTCAACAAATGCATCATGCCTGTATTTAACCCTCTCTGCATGTTCCCAGTGAGTCCAGCTCTTTTTATAAGGAATGCCAAGTATTTCAAGCCAGATTATGGCATTTTTATACAACTTTACCACAACCTCATCTGGATCACCGAGAAAATCTATACCCTCCGCCCTAAGTCTGGCATCAATGACTTTCATTTTTTCCTTTAATCTCTTTATTCTCCTTTTTGCAAGCATGTCCCTATAAAACATGAAAGCCATGTATAACGCTACTGCTGCAAGAATAGCAAAAAGCACATACAGATAAAAAGCCGGATTTTCAGAGATGAAGTTTCCTGTAGGATGTCCAAAAGATCTACTGTAATATGAAACATGGTATGTACCGTTTATTGAAGTTTTGTTTACTGTAGTGTTATTTTCCAGGGGAGGTATGGGTTTTGTATAAACGTAATATAGTAGAGGAGAGAATACCAGAACAATGGCGACTATTGAATACACAACCCATTTAAGGACGGAATAATTGTAGGTACTGAGCCGTTTGTTCGTGACAAAATCACTCTGTCCAATGAGAATGATAAGAATAAATATGGCAGCGGATATTACAAAGATACCAAAAAATGCTCCTACGATGTAGTAATTTTTGCTCCCCCTATGAATTTCTGAGATCGAAGCATTATAGTTTAACATCAAAGTCATTAATGCAAAGAGTATGAGGAATAAGAGCAAAGTCCTAGCCTTCGGGTTCATTTCAATCCAGTGGGATTTTGGGGATTATATTTAAAAGCTTTTACATACCATAAAAGCGGGGGTGAGAAGATGGAAAAAATTCCAGAATTATATGTTGAAACATGTCCCGCCGAGCTGATTGAGAACGGGAATGTCAAAGAGAAGTGCATAATCATTCAAGAAAATATTGAGATAACACTTGGTAGAGGTGAGAAAATTCCGGACTTCATAGACCCAAAAAAATCAAAATTCCTGAAAAAAGAGGTTTACGACAGATTTTATCTTTATGTTGACAGATATTCCCAAAAAATGCTATGTGATGCTGTAGTCGTACTTCCAGACAGGAGGACCAGAATAAAACTTCAAAAAGGGGATAAATTGATATTATTACCGGTTGAGGGCTTTGTCAAAACTCTGATAGCTGATGTTGGCAACCGAGTCAGAAAGGGAGATGCTTTCGCTGCAATAACAACCAGAAAAGGTGAAGTACATTATTTAAAACCTCCAAAAAATGGGACTGTCATTTATATAGATGAATTTACAAACAAGCCCCACTACATATACTACCTGCTCCCCGAGGAATAAATGGGATATACATGGCTATCAGATTTTCCCCATAAATGTGTATCATTGACCAAAAACATTATAAACACCCGTGATAACGGAGTTCGCAGGTGAATTATTATGAAAATTGAGAAAGGAGACTTTGTGATCTTCAACTACATTGGAAGATTCGAAAACGGAGAAGTTTTTGACACAAGTTATGAGGATATAGCAAAGGAAAACGATATATATGTTGAGGAGAGGCAATACGGCCCTCTTGGAGTTAATGTTGGAGTTGGCGAGCTTATTCAGGGACTAGACGAAGCATTCATAGGCATGGAAAAGGGGGAAAAGAAGACAATAACAATCCCTCCAGAGAAGGGCTATGGACTGCCAAATGAGGATCTTATTGTGGATGTACCTCTGTCAGAATTTACAAATATTGGAGTAGAGCCTGTCAAGGATATGTACGTAATGACGGATAGTGGGGTGGCTAAAATATCTGAGATTAAAGAGAACAGTGTTTCTCTGGACTTCAATCATCCGCTCGCAGGTAAAACACTTATATTTGAAATTGAAATTGTGGATGTCCAAAAAGCAAAAGAGGAAGCTTCAGAAACTCAAGTTTATTAAAGTCGCGCCTTTGAATATCAAAAGTCCCATCGAGGCTAATAAGGCACTGTACTTCAGACCTGCAGAAAATTTTCCTTCTCTTATAACCCCTATACCAACCCCCGAGACTATTGCCTGAGCAATAATAAACAGCATTATTAACAGTTTTATTGATTCCACAGGGAGGTTCACACCAACAGCACTTCCACTTATATTTTCCATAACCTTAACAACAACACCAAGTATTATCGGGCCAATAAACCCACTGGAAATTATAAAGAACATGGTTTGCATTCCAGTTGATGCTTTTCTTTCCTGCTTTATTTTAAGGATCTCACGCACATCGTTACCAACAGAAATTAGAACGTCTGACATTGGAGCACCCCGGTCTAAAGCTTCAATCAGTATCTTAATTGATCTGTAGAGAACAGCAGACTTTTCGTTTCTAATGGCAAAGGCATTAAGAGCATCAATAGTGGGTCTGCCTTTCTTAATTTCTGCAACAACTCTCTGGAACTCCTCTGTGAGTGGTCCAAACTTTGAAGTTGTGAGTTCTTCAAGTGCTTCCGAGAAGGATATGCCTGCCCGTAATGAACTTGCCAGATAAAAAAATGCATCAGGTAGCATCCTTTCCATTTCACTGATGCGTTTTGTTATTCTCCAGTAGGGATATAAAATTGCCATTCCAAGAAATACCACAGCAAAAGTTGCAATGCCATACAGAGAGTTAAAAAACGAAACTGTAGTTCCAGCGATAATTCCAAGTAATAGCGAGATAATCAAATATTCAACTGCCAAAAACTCTATTCCCGCTGAGTATATAAAAAGCTCGTATCTCCTAAGGTATTTTGAAGGAATGATCCTGTTGATGAGTTTAATCATAGCTGATGAAATACTCGGCATTTTAACCACCAATCATCTGGGTTCGCCACGTTTTATCATTACTATCATTATCAGAGATAAAGCAGGAAAGGCAAAGAGCAGTATAATCGCAAGACTTTCAACAGGCATTATCAGAGTTTTGGCCATGATTGATCCAGCTAAAATACCCACAACAAACATTGTGGGCATGACTATAGTGAGGAACATATAAACAAACGAAATACCATTTATCTTCTGAACGTATTCAACGAGCTTCATTCTGTACTCAAACGCAAAATCCTCAGCAAGCTTATAAAGTATATCAGCCAGATTTCCACCAAACTTTATTGCCCTAAGTATTTGTTTTACTGTTCTGCTAACGCTTTCAGAGTTCATTTTCTCCTCAAACTTAGTGAGAGCATCTTCAAGGGAAGCACCAGTACGCATGTCTCTAATCATTAAATCGAACTCCTCTGAGATTACTCCATAGTTAGCACTTGCCACAGAAACCATAGCCTCTGTTATACCGACTCCAGCGCTTAATAAAGATGCCATATGCCTTAAAGCATAAGGAAGAGCTTTTTCTACTTCTGCCACTCTGTTTTTCCACACCAATTTTGGATACGCTCGCATATATAAAAACCCAAAGATCATACCAAGAAGACCAAATAGGAAAGAGACGTCATATGAAAAGTATGCCAATACACCAACTGCAAAAGCAAAGATAAACAGAAATACCGATACTACCAAAGTTAATGCGACATAAGTGTCCTTACTCATTTTTATGTTCGCTCTATATAGATCATATTCAAGACCTTTAAATGAATTTGAAAGTGCTCTAATCGGTCCTCTGAAATGCTTTAACATTCCTTCTGCAAGTCTCTCAAAAAAAGGCTTTTGAAGTTCTTGTTTTCTCCATTCTATAATCTCTGCTATCTCTTTTTCTGTTTCTTCAGCTTTTTCTTTCTCAACTTCCATTTGTATCTGTTTGAGGGCTTTCAGACGATCTTGAATTGAGCGACCCGAAGGAATACGGGACAGTGGTCTCTCAGCTATCTCAACGGTTTTTCCCCCCAGTCTTTCAAGGAAGTTTAAGAAAGCTTCAACAGCTCCCATTGCATATCACCTTCAAAGCACATCACTAACCTTATCAGCTGTACTAAGACCACCTGTATCAGCTTCTATTCTCTTTAACAAGGTTTCTTGATCAATATAAAACTGTCGTATATAATGCCCCACTTTTTCAATATCCCTTATACCCTTTTCGATCATCCAATCAAGTATAATCTTTCTTTTTTCTTTTTCCAGTTCCAGTTCCGCCATGCTCATGCCAGTATGATGCGCGAGTTCTGTCATAAATCTGCTTGGAACTCCAGTTGATTCAAGTTCATCCTTGGCTGGATCATACTTATACAGTTTGTTCAACTGAATGCTCTCACCTTCAATTCCCGAGACTTCAGCAATCTCAGTTACACGCCTAATGACACCCTTTTTTCTGCTGTTAAAACGAACTAACATCATTATAATATCAAGTGCTGGTATCATGATTCTTGGAACATTCATGGGCGGACTTTCTAACCTCACAATGGTTTCCCTGGCTGAATTTGAATGAATTGTGCCCATGCAGTTGGAGACTATTATTCCTCCACATTTACCGGCTATGTATGTATGGTTGTCAGCTACAGTCAGATCGTACACATAATCATCCACTTCGATTTCTTCGATTGCCACTATCCTATCCCAATAAACATTTGCATCAGTTAATAATTTGAGCTTCTCTGAATCCAAAGCTTCTGCCGGATCTTTGCCATCCATGTCCATTCCTCTTGACAGGACTATATAATCTCCGATTTTCGCCCTCTCTGAATTAATCTCCACAATCCCATTCTCAATTTTATAAATTGGATGATCAGGAGTTAAGGTTATCCCATTCCCATTCTTTGTTTTGATTTTGAGCATCTTCCCCTTGTATTTTCTTCTCCAAACTCTTGTGATCAACTTATCCTCAATCTTGAAAGTTTCTTTGTTGAAGCTCTTTATGTAAACCTTTTCATTGGATACATCAACCCACTCAAATTCTCCCTCTTTTTTGAAGGCATGTTTCCTAAAGAAACGTTCGGCAAATTTCCCGATTTTAATGAGCTGCCCATCGGCCAAGAGTATTGGTTCCTCTTTAAGCAAAGCACCATCATGTCCCGTGTTCATGGCAGTGAACATTGTCCTTGCCTCAGGACCACGAACCTCACCGACAATTATTCTATCCGGTCTCATACGAAGGGTGTTCTTAACTAAATCATCCATTGTAACTTCTCCCTTACCCTCAAGATTTGGTGGCCTTGTCTCCAATCTTACCCAATGTTCAATAGGAAGCTGAAGCTCTGCAGTATCCTCAATGCTGATGACTCTCTCACTGGGAGGTATAAACATTGCAAGAGAGTTCAGCATGGTAGTCTTTCCAGAACCCGTCCCTCCAGCCACCAGAATATTGGCAGGTTTCACTCCTAATCCATCAACAAAAATCCACAGTAAAGCTGCTATATCTGTATTTAAAGTTCCATATTTTATGAGGTCAATTATCGTCAAGGGATCTCTCTTGAACTTTCTGATAGTTATAGTTGGGCCCTCAAGGCTTATAGGTGGAATTGTGGCATTAACTCTGGAGCCATCTGGAAGACGGGCATCTAAAAGAGGACTCTGCTGATCTATTCTCCTCCCCACTTCCCTTGCAATCCGCTCTATAATATTTAAAATTTCTTTTTCATTTTCAAAGATGATATTTGTCTTACACATGTTAAATCTTCTGTGCCATACATAAACCGGCTTATTTGTTCCAATAACCATTATTTCTTCTAAGTTATCATCCCTAACTAAAGGATCTAACCTGCCATAACCAATCATGTTCTGAACAATATATTCAGATAGAAACTCTATCCTCCCTTCTGAAAGGTGTGGATTTATATCTTTTATCATATCCCTTACAGCTTTTAAGAACACTTTCCTTCTTGTTTCAAAATCGGGAATACTCTCGGGATCAATTTGAATTTCAGAAATTGCCCTTTCTTTCACTGTTTTTAATAATCTCTTCTCATCTTCACTGAGTTTGGGTATGCGGAGTTCATATATCGGCACAGGTTCTCCCTTAACTTTTAATACACGCACATTACCGTAGACATCAAGGACTTTAACCTCACCCGAATAGGTATGATATGCGACCTCACCCTTTTCTCTCTTAGCAGTACCTAATATCTCACCCAAGGAAGGGGCTGATTTTATTGGTTCAGGTTTTTGTAAAATACTCTCCAATGAAACCGACGAAGGTTCTTGATAGTGAGATGTTATTCCTCTTTCTTTTTTTTCTTTTTTCTGTTTCTGTTTTTCACCCTGCAGAGATTTTGAAGTTTTCCTCTTCCCCAAAATCTCCTCTAAAATAACATGTCCTGGAGATACTTTTTTTGTCTCTGTTTTTTTAGAAGCTAAAGGTTTTTCCATATTTGTTTCTGGAGTCTTCTCCGAGAGTATACTATCCAAGCTCAGACCTTCTCCCCTAACAAACCCCTCAGGGATTGGTTTTTTCTTTCCTTTTTTTTCTCTTTCTTTATTATCCTCTTCCCGATTCTTCTTAGCTTTAAAAATATCCTCAAGAGGGGCACTATCTTCGTTCAAAATTTCCTCTATCCAAGATAACCCAGACTTTTTCTTTTTCTCCCCCACTTAGGCTCACCTTTTCCTCATTATTCCAGCTCACATGGTATTTAATATCAATCTCCTTACCAAGCCAAAATATCCACACAGGATAGTCCATAAAATTGACAGTTTTTCTTTTCGAAGATGTTAAAGTTGGTGTAGAAACCCCTGTAAGTAAGCTGCTGGTTAGAGAAAATAGAGTATCCGATGGTGAGGAGATTTCTCTCTCCTTTGGATGGATGCTAATTCCCCTATACTCTGGGATAAATTTTTCCATGTACTCAGTGTATGTCATGGTATAGTTTGGTTCAAAATCATAATGAGCAGCACCCGGAAATATTACCGGTAACGAAACACCAAAAACTGACCAAAATTCGTCGCTTTCGTCAGGTACATTTATTAACTTGAGAGTTACGATACCCGAATATTTCAATATTTTTACATATCCATCAATCAGAGGCAAAATACTTGAAATATCTACAACTTGAGGGGTATTAATTATTTGTGGATAAAAAACATCACAAATTGGATTGGAAAGAGTTTCCTTCACATGGACTTCACCGTTAATTACACTTCCATTGACAAAGGTCAAGTTTGTTATTTGACCACCCCCGCATAGACTTTTATAGTCAGCTAAGTTAAGAAGATATGAAGTGTTATCTGTAATCTGAAAGTTAACAACAACTGTCTCATAGGGTCTAATCCAGAAACCTAAATGATAATTTAGAGTATTTGCGCTGAAGTCGTTTATATAATGCACAGTTGTACCTTTATTGTTTCTAATACCATACATATACTCGTTGTATCCATTCCTGTATATTTTAAAATCATATCTGGGGTTTATCATTATAAATTTGGGGAATGGAGCTGTATTAATTAAAGTGACATTAAGATTTATTGTGAGTTCTCCACGTATTCCTATGTTATTATGATGTTTGTATTTTTCCACTGGATCTGTTCCCGGAAGAGTATATGAAGAAGCCATGACGGGAACAGCTAAAAGCATTATGATAAAAAAGGAAATTACGAGGCGTTTCATTGTAATCACCTCATTTAGATACTTTTGCGATATAGATAAAGTTCTGGTGGGAGAGTATATCCGGAACAAACACGGAAGGAACCTTAATTATTACTAAAACCTGTGTGTTTGCGTCCATCACCAGCATTCCAGAAAGTTTCTCAAGATCGACTACCTCCCAACCATAACTCTCAAGCTCTTTCTTAACTTCATCTGCCGCTTTTATCTTACCTGCTGCCACTGCCTTGAGAATCTCGGATAAATCTACATTGTAGTTATATGCAGCAGAAGAACTCTGGCTTGACGTTTGGCTGCTTGAATAAGCATCACTTGAACTTTGTCCATTTGATATAGATGTTCCTGCAGGAGTATATGCCCTCGAATGTTGTTCAGAGTAGGAATCCGAAGAAGATGTGCTAGATGAGCTGGACTGTGACTGGGATTCTTTAGCAGATATAATTCCAGCTTGTTTTGGCAGTAGAACCATCTCTACATATCCCATATTGGCTATCTCAGTGTATGGACTGTTGGTTGAATTCTTTGAGAATATTACTATTTTGTCTCCCGGAGAAACAAATGCCCCGTTTATCCTACTCCGTGGGAGCACTAATGCCATATCAACCATCTCAACCTTACCAACATGATACTGCATTATCTCCTTATAATCTAATAAGCTTCCTATTAGAGTTTTTGCTTCATCCTTTGTGTATATCTTCTTACTACCTGCTTTTTCCAAAATCACATTTTGAGTTGGGATGTTGTCAATAAGGAAGTAATAATATTCTTTCCATAGCTCAAGGAGATACGGGGTAACAGTAGTTGAGTTAATCTCCTGCACAGTTTTTGCGCTCATCACTTGATCTTCTAAAGATTTCAGGACACTAATGGCTTTTTTTCTGATATCTTGTGGGAGAGGTCTAGATAAGAGAGGTTCAAATTTAAGTTTTATTTCATCTATCTTCTCCCGCTTAGTTTCATTCAAAATTTTCTCCTGCTCTATTCTTTTTTGTTCTTCTAAAGCCTGTTGATATTTCCGGAGTACATCCTGATAAGCTGCTTTAACATCTATCTTTTTAACATCCTCAATTGATTGAGCAGCAGCGATTTCATTAAGAAGTTCTGCTTTTTTCCTCTGTGCATATGGGAAGTTCATAATATTGCCTTTGAAGTATGTATCAACTTCAGCAATTTTCGCGTTTTTAGCTTGTTCCAGCTCCCTAACACCCGCATTTTTATAATACGAATACACACCCCACGAGATAGCTAGAACTATGATTATTATAATTGCAGAACCTATTAAAATCCTTTTCCTACGCTCCCTTTCACGCACACTTCCAATCCGACTTATTCTTCTTGAAGGTTTGGAAGGCTTGGGCTTTATAGGTTTTGTAGATTTTATTGGTTCGGACTCGGCGCTCGCCTTACCAAGTTCCCTTAAACGCCGAATTTTAGCTTCAATATCCTCAGACACGTTGAGCACCACCATTAGCAGTTATCATGAAAACATTCCCTTCTAAGTTAGTTTTTTGAATTCAATACTTTATTTAGATTTCGGTGGTTGTATGGAAAGATTGATAGCTAAAGTAATCGAGATTCGTGGAAATTGTCCAGTATTTAAACGTGGAAATAAAATAGTAATTGATGGGCCAAAAATAAACCTAAATGAAACCGATGCAGTCTGCACACATGCATTTGCTTCTTTAATGCCCTATGTAGTAGCACTGCGAAAAGGTATTAAGCCCAGTGAACTTGGGTTAGGTAAGGGGGAGAAGGCATATGTCCAGTGCCTCGACCCCGGTCCCCCATATACAGATGGAGGAACTGTTATTTTTGAGATAACGGTGATGAGAGATGAGGCAGAAAAAAGCTTGGCAGACTGTGAGGGAGGCAATAAGAGAAGCACACATAGTTATTGAGGTAGTCGACGCGAGAGATCCTGTAGGAACCAGAAATCGAAAGCTGGAGAGACTGATTAAAGAAGAGGGTAAAAAGCTGCTCATAGTCATGAATAAAGCCGATTTAGTTCCAAGGAAGTGGGCTGAGGAGTACAAGAAAAAGAGTGATATACCGTTCATCTTCGTCTCTGCCAGAGAAAGAAAAGGGACCGGTATTCTGAGAAGAGAGATAAAAAAGCTTGCAAAAGAATTTTTAGATAAAGAAGAGGCGGTTAAGGTTGCCCTTATTGGCTACCCAAATGTGGGGAAGAGCACGATAATAAACACGCTGAAGGGCAAGAAAGCCGTGAAAACAGCTCCAATACCCGGTTATACCCGAAACAAACATTTAATAAAGCTCTCCCGAAAGATATGGCTTATTGACTCGCCCGGGGTTGTTCCTGTTGAGAACTTCGAGGAGCTTGTCATAAAAGGTGGTTTTCCCGCGGATAAGATTGAAGATCCCGTAAAACCAGCACTAAAGCTTATTAGACGTATTCTCGAAACCCGAAAAGAAGCTTTAACTGAGAAATATGACATTCAGGAGTTTGAAAATGAAGAGCAGATCTTAGAGGCAATTGGCAGAAAAAAAGGGTTACTTAGAAAAGGAGGAGAAGTTGACATTGAAGAAGCTGCCCGATATTTCCTCAGAGAGTGGCAGACTGGAAAGTTTACCCTCTTTGGGAAGGAAAAGAAAAGAGAAGAGGAATTCCAGTGGGCATACAGTGATGTTCTTGAGGAGATTGAGCAGGAGCTTTTGCTTGACCCGAGGAGGATTCTCTGGGAATTTGAAGATAAGCTGAAAGAAAAACTTGGAAGAACAAAGAGGGTTGGGATTAAGGAAATTGAGGGCTTTACAGTGGGTATAGCAACAGGCTTCAAGAAGTGCGATAGTGGGATTAAGCTTTTGGAAAAGTTAACCGGAAAGAGAGTTATAGCGAGTGAATGCTTTGGAAAGAAGTGGAAAGGCGTGATAGCAATTATGGACTAACTCCTTAGTGCTTTGACGACGTCGAGCTTTTTCATCACCCTTCTAACAATGACCATCGTCAAGAGGGCATAGGCGATGCAGAGAACCGGGAACAGCAGAAGAACCTTGAGGGCATCGCTCGGCGAGAGGCTCACAGGAAGGAGTATGTTTCCGATGGACTCGCCAAGCTTTACCGCAGGAAGCAGGGAGAGAAGGGAACCCAAGACGGCAGATGGAACAGTCTTGAACAAAAACTCCCGCTGGACGTGGGAATCAGGGCTTCCTATAGCCTTAAGTATTGCGTAGACCTTCTCGTTACCCTCGACTTCGAGGTAGATCATCGTGAATACCGCGAAGGCACTCACGAGGAAGGTTACGAGCATGACCACGTAGACAGGCGTTTTGAAGAGGATTAAGTTCTGCTGAGTCATCCTTTTGAGGTCTTCAAGGGTGTAGACCTTAAGACCTTGAGCTTCAAGCTTCACCTTAACTTCCTCCGGGTTCTCTACCGTCATGAAGGCCATTCTATCCTCAACAAACGGAACCTTAGGAAGGAAGAGGGCCGCGTAGTTGTGGAAGAAAGCGTTACTTATCCCGACCACTCGGTAGGTTTTTGTCACGCCGAGAATGGTTACTCTTATTATGTCACCCACATTGAGGCCGAGCTTTCTGGCGAGACCAACCTCAACGACGGCCTCGTCTGACCCTTTAAACCACCTACCCGCGATGAGAGTTTTCTCGAAGATGCTGTTGTAATTGAGGAAATAGACTTCGGTCGTTATTCCGTTGACTTCTTGGCCGGGCAGATAGGCAACTTTCTCGCCCGGAAGTGAGGCTATTTTTAAGGGACTTCCAATGACCCAGACGTTGAAGGGGGCGTTGAAGCTGGCGAGCTTTTCAATGCCGACGAGGGAAAAGTAGGCCGAGCTGGAAGCAAGGAAAACAACGAAGAAGATCGCCAAAAACTTTAGGAGCGACGGCCGCCTCGGAGAGAAGTGGAGGGCCTCTATCGTCTTTATTCTCGAAACATAGAGGTATGGAAGTGAAATCATCAGGAGGATTCCGAGGAGTATGAGGACATCAAACTTAAGAGGGTAGATGTAGTTCAGTTTTAAGGGCAGGGGCGTGTTGGAGAAGATGTTAAAGGAAATGCCCAGTAGCATTCCAGGGATTATTCCGGCGAGATAACCGAGGACGGCAACTATTAGGTAGTCACCTATGAAGAGGGAGAAGACAAATGAATAGGGCAAACCAAGGGCCTTTAGAACCCCCACCTCCCTAACGCTTCCCCTCATATGAGCTATCGTCACGAGGATTTTCACGGATAATGCTGCACCGAGGAGTAGGTAGAAGAAGCTCATGACAAAGTTTCTAACGTTCCTCAGCTCATCTAAATATGGAGCATGACCGTTCCGATAGACTTCAAAGTAGCGAACTTTCGCATGGCTCATCAGAAACTCCGCCAAAGCCCTTGTGTCATTGCACCGCATCACGACGTAAAGGCTGCTTCCTCTCTTCATCGTCAAGACGATGGGTTCGTTCATCAAATAGTAGTAAGAACCAAGAACAGTGTAGGTCTTTCCGTTTACCTCTATATCCTCACCTTTCTTAGCCTCCGGAAAAGCGAGGACGAAGACGCCCTTCGGCGAGCTCTCAACTCCCGGAACTTTGAACCTGCCGTAGCCGATTAAAGCGGTGTATTCCCTCCCGTTCAGCCTGACCTTTCCTTCATCGAAGTAGAGGTAGTTGACGACCTCCCCGAACCGCGTGAGGTTATCAACGGTAACCCCCTGAGCGATGAACTCGACGTTCCCTACGTGGGAGAAGTCGTCGATGGCCTTGACGACGCTCCCTATCCCGGAGAGGGTGAAGTTGATGCCAAGGCTGAGGAAGGCGAAGATTACAAAGACCGTAGCGGACCTCCTCTTCTCGCGCCTAAGCTTTGCCAGGATTGTCCTTAACCTCATGAACCTCACCGTCCCTCAGGAGTATCAGGATGTCCGCGAACTCAAAGAACTCCCTCTCGTGGGTGGCCGCTATGACGGTTACCCCCTCCTCATTTATCCTCCTCAAAAGCCTCCACACCCTGAGCTTGTTCTCCCAGTCGAGGTTGGCCGTCGGCTCATCGGCGAAGAGGTACTTCGGCCTATTGGCCAAAGCCCTCGCTATGGCAATCCTCTGCATCTCACCACCGCTCATGTGCTCGGGCAGTTTGTCGGCGAGATGCTCGGCGTTGACGAGCCTTAAAAGCTCTCGAGCTCTTTCTTCAGGATTTTTGATTTTCTCGGAGTACTTCATCGGCAGGAGAACGTTTTCGAGGCCCGTTAAGTAGGGCACGAGATAGAAGAACTGGAAGACTATCCCGAAGTTGTCAAGACGGTAGCGCCTCAGCTCCTTCTCCTTCATGGAGTGAATCTCAACGCTATCAACGATGACCTCGCCCGAGGTAGGCCTGTCTATCCCGCTCAGGATGTTGAGAAGAGTTGTCTTACCACTCCCAGAGGCACCGGCTATGACATAGAACTTTCCGTCCTCAAACTTCAGGTTTATTCCCTTGAGGGCGGTAATGTTCCCGAACTCATAGTGCTTTTCAAGATTTTCAGCAACTATCACATTCATTACCTTACCATTCGCTGTTTTAGTATTCTAACTTAAAAGCGTTTTTTCGACAGACATTTAAAGATACGCAACAAATATCTACTATGAGACTCTTATTGACCACTTCACAAGGAATCGAAGATTTAGCCAAAAAAGAAGTTGAAAGATTATTTGAGAGCAAAAGAATCAGAGTTAGCGTCAGGGAAAAGCCCTTTGGAGTTGAAGGTCGCTTAATTGCAGAAGTTGAGGAGAGTTTTTACACCGATGAGAAAGGCAAAAAGAGAGAATTTAACCCAGCAACTTTCCTCAACGAGAATTCCCGACTTTTGCATCGTGTAATAGTTGAGATAGCATCGTTAAAATTTAAAGGAATTGAAAGTCAAGAACCAGAAAAAGCACTCAAAGAGATTTACGAATTTGTACATTCGCTTCCAATTGAAAACTACGTGAAGATAACAGAAAGCTTTGCTGTGAGACCTTTCAGAAAAGGTGAGCATGAGTTTACAAGCGTTGATATTGCAAAAACAGTTGGGAGTGCAATTTATGACAGACTCAGCAGATATGGAAAGCCTAAAGTGAATTTAGACCATCCAAGTGTGATTTTTAGAGCTGAGCTTATTGATGATGCCTTCTTTTTAGGAATTGACACAACTGGAGATTCTTCTTTACACAAGAGGCCTTGGCGTGTTTATGATCATCCAGCCCATCTGAAAGCTTCAATAGCAAATGCAATGATTGAGCTTGCTGAGTTAGATGGTGGCTCCGTTATTGACCCAATGTGCGGAAGCGGGACTATATTAATCGAGCTGGCTTTGAGGGGCTATGAAGGGAGAATAATAGGAATTGAGAAGTACAAGAAACACTTAAGAGGGGCCAGAATGAATGCTTTAGCAGCTGGAGTTTTGGATAGAATTGAGTTCATTCAAGGAGATGCCACAAAGCTGACTCAATACGTTGACAGCGTCGACTTTGCCATAAGCAATTTACCCTATGGCCTAAAAATCGGAAGGAAAAGTCTAATACCAAAACTTTACATGGACCTCTTCTCTGAGTTATCAAAGGTTTTAGAAAAACGCGGAGTTTTCATAACAACGGAGAAGAAGGCAATAGAGAAAGCGATAGAAGAGAACGGCTTCGAAATCAAGCACCACCGCCTCATCGGGCACGGCGGGCTGATGGTGCATGCCTACGTGATAGATTGATATCGCTATATATATCACATGTCAATATAGCAATATATAGTTCTTGTGGAGCACTATATTTTATTGCGACAATCTTTATATTTCAGGCAGTTGCATCTTCTTCCGGTGAAGCCCTATGAAGAAATTCGCGGCACTCCTATTGGTTTTCTTACTCGGTGCAACTGCAGTGGGAAGCGGCTGCATTGGGTTGAGTGAGGGCGAAAAGAGTCCCACAAGCACGAGTCACAGCAGTACGAGTGCTTCACACGGGGAAAGTGGCAGCGTGGTAATCATCCGTACCACCGGCGCAACCTTCCCCCAGTACCAGATACAGAAGTGGATTGATGCATACATGAAGAAGCACCCAAACGTTAAAATCGAGTACGAAGGCGGGGGTAGCGGACACGGCCAAGAGGCCTTCCTGAAGGGCCTGACCGACATTGGTAGAACTGACCCGCCCGTTAAGGAATCAACTTGGAAACAGTTCCTCAAAACTGGTGATCAGCCCCTCCAGTTCCCCGAGATAGTCGGTGCCGTGGTGGTGGTTTACAACCTGCCCGGTGTTGACGGGCTCAAACTCGACGGGGAGACCCTCGCCAAGATATTCATGGGGGAGGTAGAGTACTGGGACGACGACGCAATAAAGGCCCTGAATCCCGGAGCAAAGCTT
The DNA here is from genome assembly GCA_964487115.1 of uncultured Thermococci archaeon. Classification (GTDB taxonomy): domain Archaea; phylum Methanobacteriota_B; class Thermococci; order Thermococcales; family Thermococcaceae; genus Thermococcus. Next base: position 19,860 of record CAZAPD010000010.1, read on the forward strand.
CCCCACGAGCGGATAATCGTGATACACAGGAGCGACGCCAGCGGAACGACGGCAATCTTCACGACATACCTCAGCCTCGTAAGTGAGGAGTTCTCCAAGAAGGTAGGCTCTGGAAAGCTCGTCAACTGGCCGGTTGACAAGATGGGCAGGGGGATTGGCGCCAAGGGCAACCCGGGCGTCGTGCAGGCCCTGAAGAGCACAAAGTACAGCATAGCCTACACCGAGCTCTCCTTTGCCATCGAGAACAACCTCCACGTGGTTGCCCTCAAAAACAGGGCAGGGAAGTTCGTGGAGCCGAATGACGAAACCATAAAGGCGGCAGTCTCTGCCGTCAAGTCCTACATACCCTCCCCCACCGAAGGCTACAAGGAGGACCTCAAGCAACTCCTCAACGCCCCGGGTGAAAACGCCTACCCGATAGTAGCATTCACACACCTCCTCGTCTGGGAGAACAAGGGCGGAAAGCACTACTCCCCCGAGAAAGCCAGAGCCATAAAGGACTTCCTCAGGTGGGTGCTCACGGAGGGTCAGAAGGAGGAGTACCTGGCACCGGGATACGTCGGCCTGCCTGGGGATGTGGCAAAGATAGGCCTCAACGCGGTTGACATGATACGGGAAGGATGAGAATGAGAAAGACCGCATCCCCTCCTTTCCCTTTATTATCAGGGGTATAACCCCCGCGGGTGGTGCCCATGAAGGTTGGAGTGAACTCCCACATCGTTAAGGAAATCAGCGGACAGGAGTTTTCCCTCGACGAGCTGAACGTTGACGTTGTTGAGCTCGGCTTTGACGATGTTACGGTTCTGACAGAGGACGGCATCATCTGGGAGGCCCTGAAGAACTTGGCAGGTCTCGGGGTGGAGTTCACGCTTCACGCCCCGACCTCCGACGGGAAGAACGTCAGGGTCGATCTCGGCAGGTACAGCAGGATGAACATCATAACGATGGAGAGGGTGTTCAGAATAGCCGAGGCATTGGACGCGACTACCGTTGTGGTTCACGGTGGAGACATCCACAGGAGCTATCACAGGGCGTTTGCCAACACCCGAAAGCAGATGATGGAGATATCGGCAGTGGCCGAGGAGCACGGGGTGAGGCTCCTTATCGAGAACCTAACCGACATGAGGATTGGCGTTTTTCCGCACGAACTCCTGCCCTTCCTGGAGAGCAACGTCGGGATATGCCTGGACATCGGACACGCCTTCCTGACGGCAATGAAGTACGGTGTCCCTATGGACGAATTCGCCCTCCTGAAGGCAGAGGAGGTACACGCCCACGACAACAACGGCACAACGGATGAGCACCTTCCCCCCGGCGAGGGTATGATAGGCAGGGCCTACGCCAGCAGGCTCATCCGGGCCACAAGGCCGACCTACGTCATCCTTGAGATAAGACGCTACTCCCGGCCTGAAAACGTCATGGAGGTTTTGGAGTTTGCAAGGGGCCTAAAAGGACAGGTTGTCAGGGGTGTTGGTTAATGAGGGACACCTTCCGCGCACTGACCCTTCCGGCAGTTCTTGCCGTTTTTATCATTTTCACAGGCATGCTTGTGGTCTACTTCACCAACGCGGTTCTGGCGTTCCACCGATTTGGCCTCGATGTTTACCTCACGAACGTCTGGCACGCCTCCGAGGATCCCGAAAAGGAAATTTATGGAATAGCCGCGGCGATATGGGGGAGCGTCTACACCGCTCTTATAGCAGTCGCCGTAGCGCTACCCCTGTCGATTGCATACTCCATCTTTGTGGTAGACTACTCACCCAGATGGCTCAAGAACCCCCTTATTGTAATCTCAGATATCATGGCAGGACTGCCGACGATAATATATGGACTCTGGGGGGCGCTGGTTCTCGTCCCCTTCCTGCGGGATGAAATCATGAAACCCCTCTATGAGCACCTCTCATTCATCCCGCTCTTCTCGTACCCTCCAACCACCGGCTACAGCTACTTCTCAGCCGGTGTCCTGCTGGCCATAATGGTCACCCCCTTCGCCTCCGCCATAATAAGGGAGGCATACACAATGGTGCCATTTATCTACCGCGAGGCCGTTTACGCCCTCGGTGCGACGAGACTTGAGGCCACGAGAATTCTCCTCGGCTACATAAGGCCCGCAGTCGTGTCGGGAACGATACTTGCCTTTGGGAGAGCGATCGGCGAGACCGTAGCCGTGTCACTCGTCATAGGCAACACGTTCAACATGACATGGGCGCTATTCGCCCCTGGCTACACCGTCTCCTCCCTCATAGCGAACCAGTTCGGCAACGCCTTCATCTACGAATACATGACGCCGGTCCTCTACGCGGCGGGTCTGGCGCTCTTTGTCATAGGACTTGCGGTGAACCTGCTCGGCATCAGGATCCTGAGGAGGTGGGAGGAGAATGTCCCGTAACATAAGGAGAGTCAAGGAGCGGGCGTTCCTATGTGGCGTTGCGCTCCTCACGGCTTTAGCCGTGCTCCCCCTTTTCCACATAATCATGACGGTAACCGTCAGAGGGCTTCCCGAAGTGGTGTCAGGGGGCCTCAGGTTCCTAACGGGAACGCTCTCCGAAGGCGGTATCGGGCCCGCCATAGCCGGGACCTTCCTGCTTACCTTCCTCTCAGCCCTGCTTGGACTCCCCGTGGCTTTCCTCGTCGGGCTGTACGCCTATGAGTTTCCCAACAGTGCGGTGGGCAGGTGGACAAAGACCCTCCTCCAGATAATGCTGGAGTTCCCGACCATACTCGTTGGGGTCTTCGTGATGCAGGTTCTCGTCGTCCCGATGGGAACGTACTCGGCCATCGCGGGGACGCTTTCCTTGGCGATAATACTCACCCCATACGTTGCCGTTTACACCCACGAGGCAATGCGCCAGATACCGTTCACCTACCGCGAGGCCGCGTTTTCCCTCGGACTGACGAGGACAAGAGTACTGTTCAGGGTGCTGGCTCCAATGGCAAGACGTGGCATCCTTACCGGGGGCCTGATAGGACTCGCCAAGGTTGCGGGGGAAACGGCACCGCTCCTTTTTACGGCAGGCGGGCTTTACGAGAGCTACCCCCACTCCGTGACCGCCCCTGTGGGCTCAATATCCCTGCTCATATACCAGCTCGTCCAGAGCCCCAGCCCGGCAGATCACAGAATGGCATGGGGGGCCTCCTTAGTCCTCCTGCTGATCTTCCTCGATATATTCGTGCCGATAAGGCTTTCCCTGAGGGAGGTGAAACTGTGAACCTCGCGATAGAAACAAGGAACCTCCACGTCTATTACGGGAACAACCACGTGATAAAGGGCGTTGATCTGCAAATCCCAGCCAAGGGAATCTTTGCCCTCATGGGACCGAGCGGGTGCGGAAAGTCCACCATGCTGAGGACGTTCAACAGGCTGATAGAGCTAAACGACGGAGCCCGCGTCGAGGGGGAGGTTCTTCTCTTCGGAAAAAACATATACTCGCCAGACGTTGACCCAATTGGAATAAGACGCCAGGTCGGGATGGTGTTCCAGTATCCAAACCCCTTCCCGCATTTGACAATCTACGACAATGTTGCCCTCGGGCTCAAGCTAAACAGACTCTTACCAGGGGAGAAGATAAGGGAAAGAGTCGAATGGGCCCTGAAAAAGGCAGCTCTCTGGGACGAGGTCAAGGACAGACTTGACGATTACCCATCCAACCTCTCTGGGGGACAGAAACAGAGGCTCGTAATAGCCAGGGCCCTCGCGATGAAGCCGAGAGTCCTCCTGATGGACGAGCCAACCGCCAACATAGATCCCGTCGGGACGGCGAAGATAGAGGAACTCCTTTTTGAGCTGAAGGAGGAGTACACCATCGTCCTCGTGACGCACTCACCGGCCCAGGCCGCAAGGGTCTCCGACTGGGTGGCATTCCTATATCTCGGAAAGCTCATAGAGGTGGGCCCGACAAGAAAAGTCTTCGAGAACCCCGAGCACGAGCTCACCGAAAAGTACGTGACGGGGGCGCTTGGATGAAGTGGGATGCCCATACGTGAGGTGATAGCATGAGGAAGCTCCTTAACATCGGGATTGAACAGCTCAAGAAGATGATAGAGGAAATGGCCACTGGCTCCCTTGAGGCTCTCGAATCTGCGAGGGCGAGCATAGAGGGCGACTTCAACTCAACGGAAGAGATAGCGAGCAGGCTCCACATCATAAGGGCTGAGGTGCTGGATCTCGCAACAGAGCTCCTCGTCCGCTACTCACCGGTGGCAACGGACCTCCGCTTCATCCAGAGTGCCATAGACGTCTCCTACGACCTCTATCGGATATCGCGCTATGCGATGGAAATAGAGCGGACAGCAAGACTCGTCCAAGGACCGATGGAGCTCTCGAAGAAGGCATTTCCAATAGCCGAGAAGGCAGTGCGCATATCGGTGGTCGCCTTCCGAGACCTCGACGAGACTCTCGTGGGGAAGCTCCTTGAGCTGGACAAGCAGGTGGATTCGCTCTACATACTCTCCCTCAAGGCGCTGAATGAGAGCCCGGAGAGGGCAGGGGATGCGCTAGTCATGCGCCACCTCGAAAGGATAAGCGACCACGCAAAGGAGATAGGAGCAAGAGTAATATACATCAGGGAGGGCAGAAGGCTGTAAGGTCGCCATGTCCTGAAGGCGAGGCCTAAGAATGTAAAGGCCGAGCAACGACCTCAAGGAAATAAAGTTTTAGCTTTCCCAGGATTCCATATTATCCGGCTCCTCACCTTGCCACCGTCGGGAATAGAGTTCATCAAGGGGACAAAGCTCCTCGAGAATCTCACAGAAGAGCAAACCTCCCAGCAGGGAAAGCTTCACATCCTACAATAAAACTTTTAAGCGGAGTAGTATGACTCATATTGGTGGTATGATGAGAGCATGGAAGATTGCATTAATCGCAATTGTGGGAGCTCTCATCCTTGGAGGAGCTATATATTTCGTAGTTTTGCACTATGGAACCTACACATACCAGTGGAAAACAAACCTCAATGAATACAAGGTATATCACCTTCTTGGCAACTCAACACTGAGCGGCTACATAAAAGCTGATGGGGAGATAAGTGCATACATTCTAACCAAAGAAAACTTTGAGAAAATGAAGCGGGGAGAGCACTTCGAGTATTA
>CAZAPD010000011.1:0-29441 GCA_964487115.1 uncultured Thermococci archaeon
CTCTGAGCAGCTTTATAAGCATTTCATAGCTTCCAGCAACTACAAACTTACCATCCTCGCTCTCAATGAGAATTAAATCCCTCGCAGAACCCATTGAAATGGCCATTGAGAGGAGAGAAACCACAACGCCATAATAGATTAGAATTCCTAATCCAAGCTCCTGAGCTTCTTTCACTGCCAGAGGTAGAGAACCTAAAGCGATAAAGATGGACGCGTAGAGTTTAAACTTTTTGTTGGATAGCGGAAATGTGATGTAAGCCAGAAGGAAGAAACCGGACATGACTTCAAAGAGAAAAACAATGAGCACTGGTTTGGAAACGTCAGTCAGAACGCCTAAGTAGGGGATTAAGATTAGGAGTAATGGGCCAAGCAAAAGGCCGTGAAAATGCTTAAAAAATGTCCATCTCCTGAGGAGGTTTATCCGAGCAATCTCCTTTATGGAATCCACATCGATTTCATACATAAAGATTCTCTTGGGAATGCCGTATTCCAGAAGCAATTTTTTCTCTGAAAGCTCAACCTTACCGCCTGCGGACAACCCCAAGAACACGATGGATAGAATTAGTAGAAATACGCCATTCCGGTTCAAAAGTAGGAACGCAATGTTAAAGAGCAATACATAAAGCAGGAACATCATCCAAGGTGCTCCGGTGTAGGGAAGAGGGAAGAATCCTTTGGATTCTCGTGATGTATTCAGCTTGGGCATAATACTCACCATGTAAAACCTTTAGTCAACATAAGTAGGTTGACTAAAGTTTATAAAATTTGCGATAATCTCCAGATTTTATGGACATAAAAACACACATAACTAAGAGGACATTAGTTGTAGGCGGTACTAACAGACAGAAATAACAGGAAAAGGATAAAACTTCAGGAAGAGCGAAGTCCAAGATCGCTCAGCGGAATCTCCTGAGAGCCATCTCCGCCGCAATGCTTATCGGGTCTATCGTCGGGCTTATCGGCGGGGCATAGGCGGTCTCAAGGTAAACGACGTCCTCGACCGTTGCGCCCTTCTGCGCTAAAGCCGAAAGCGTCATTATCCTGCCCCAGACCCTTTCTCCACCGACTATCTGCGCTCCGATTAGCTTTCTGTCGGACCTCCTGAAGATTACCTTAACTGTTATCGGCTTTCCGCCGGGGTAGTACTCGGGTTTTGTGCTCCCCTTGAACTTGCCAACGGCTATTTCAAGGCCCTCCTTCTTTGCCCTCTCCTCGGTTACCCCGAAGGTGCCTATCTCAAGGCCGAAGAGCTCTGTTATTGCCGTGTTGAAGACCGGCCTGAAGGCGACGTCCTTGCCCGCTATGTACTCTGCCGCGACCTTCGCCATCCTGACGGCAGAAGTCCCCAGCTGGCTGAGTGTCTTTTTGCCGGTAACTGCATCTACAACCTCCGCGCAGTCGCCTATTGCATAAATATCAGGATCGCTCGTCTGGAGGTGTTCGTTCACGACGATGCCCCAGTGCACGTCGAGACCTGCCTCCCTTGCAAGGTCGGTGTTGGCCCTGACGCCTGTGGCAACGAGCACGAGATCGGCTGGGACTTCCTCGTCGCCGATTTTTACAGCTCTGACTGGGCTTCCGATTATCTCACTAACTCCCTCGTTGAAGCGGAAAGTTATGTTGTGCTTCTCCATCTCTGCCTGGACGAGCTTGGCGGTGTCTTTGTCGAGCATGGTCGGCATGAGCCTGTCCATGAGCTCTACCACCAGAACCTCAATGCCGAGCTTCGCAAAAGCTTCGGCTCCTTCGAGGCCTATCAAACCAGCCCCAACCACAACAGCTTTCTTCGGCTTCCTCTCGGCGATGTGGGTCTTTATCCTCCTTACATCGTCGAGGCTCTTGAGGGTGAAGACTCCCTCATTCTCAACACCCTTAATCGGCGGGACAAAGGCCTTTGAGCCAACCGCTAAGACGAGCTTGTCGTAGGGAACTTCACCTTTATCTGTGATGACGACCTTCCTCTCGCGGTCTATTGCTTTGACTTCGGTGCTGAGCATGAGTTTGATCTTCTGCCTCTCGTAGAACTCGTTAGGGAAGACTATGACGTCCTCGGGCTTCTTTATCGTGCCGCTTATCACGTGCGGCAGGGCGCAGGGTGAATACTGCATCGTCGGTTCTTTCCCGATGACAATGATCTCGGCCTTTCTATCGAGCTTCCTCATGAAGAGGGCGAAGTTGCTCCCGGCTGTTCCAGAACCTACAACAACGATTCTCATAATCATCACCAAAGACAAATTGAAAAGGATGTATAAAAATCTATTCAGCGCATGCACTTCCTCGCTATCACCGCGACGATGAGCGCCATGAAGACTGCTCCAGTTAGAGCCTCGATGGCGCTCAGGGCTTTGAGCCAACCTGTTGGATGCATGTCGCCGTAGCTTTTTTGATGTCTTCCTTCAAACGAAATCCTGCGTTCCTTTGCAAGAAGCTCGCTGGGGGCTTGTAGTGGAGGGAGAAGACCACTTCTTTGATTAACTCGCTTCGATATCTCCTTAAGAAAACAGATCTTGATTACGGGCTTCCAATCACCGTGGAGCAACAGTCGAACAGAATACATAAACGTTGCCAAGCAAAATTGAAAGGAGAACCTCACGGCTCAACAACAGTTCCCCTGTGTTTTCCTCTGACAACATCAAACAGATGCAGAGCATCCTCTTTTCCGACGATGTATGTTTTTATTTTACCCCTCTGAATGAATTTTGCAGCTAACGCATCGACAACTCCACTTCCCCCCGCTTTGCTGTCTCCTTCCATTGCAATCTCAACGAGCTGATTGACGGTTATCCTGTTCAATTTTCTGGCATTTGGATTCTTCCTCGGGTCACTATCATAGACTCCGTCGACATTCGTAATGACAACGAGCAGATCCGCCTGGAGGTATTCTGCCAGAAGAGCGGCAACGGCATCCGTTGTGTGTCCCGGGTGCGTTCCACCCATGATTGGAACCTTCTTCACCTGTATAACTTCCCATGCCTTTCTGAAGTCCTGAACAACGAAAGGGTATGCCTTTTCTCCAAGAGCAGCAATGAGGAGCATTGCATTTGCCCTGGTTATATGAATGCCGATGTAGTCCTTGAAGGTCTCATTGGGGGTGAATGTCTTCGCTGCCTGTATGTACTCCCTTGATACTCTTCCCCCACCAACAACAACCGCTATCTCGTGATCTTCGCTGATTTTTGTTAATTCATACGCAATTGCTTTGATAAAGCTGATATCAGGCCTATCAGGGACAAGAACAGATCCTCCAATGTCAAAGACTATCCTCATGATAACCCTCTCGATGATAATCTGGATGGATTTATAACGTTTTCTTAGGCATGAATATAGCAAGGTGTCATAAAGCAAAATGAGGAGATAAATGTAGGAGACAAATAAAATAGAAACTGCCGTCAGCCCATCTGAATGGCCTGCTCTCTGAGTTCTCCACGCTCAAAGCGGTAGGGATCAAACCACCAAGCGGGCAGTTTAGTTTTCCCTTTGGTGATAAGATCCGCCATCATCTCGGCGACTGCGGGAGCCATCATGAATCCGTGCCCGCTGAAGCCTGCAGCAATGTAGAACTCATTTATTTCCTCTATACGACCTATAGCAGCATTGCTGTCGGGGGTTTTCGCATAGTAGCCGGCCCATGTCCTCAGTATCAGAAGCTCCCTGAGGGCGGGGATAATTTTGGTGAAGTAATAGCTAACCTCCTTCATGAATGCATAGCTTGGAGTGAGGTCATAGGTGGGCCCTTCCTCGTAGCCAACACCTCCAACAACTCCTCCATGGGCGGTCTGGGTGAGGTATGCATGTCCGTATTTAAATGATATTACCATCGGATTTATTGAACCGGGCTTTATCGGTTGGGTTATCACGGCCTGATGCTTGTATGGTTTTATCGGAATCCTGATGGGGACTCCAGCCATTGCATTAATGAGCTTTGCCCATGCATTTGTGGCGTTTACAATTATTCCCGTTTTGAAAACTCCTCGGTTGGTTTTTACCCCTTTGATTTCCCCCCTTTTGATAATAATGCCTTTGACCTCAGTGCGTTCGTAGAGCTTTGCTCCCATCTCTCTGGCGTGGAGTGCAAAGGCTGCTGTTGAGTGAAAGGGATCAGCCTTACCATCGGTTGGATTCCATGATGCAGCAATTACCTCGCTTATATCCAAAAGCGGGACTATTTCCTTGGCCTCTTCTGGTGTTATCAGCTTCGTGGGAACTCCGAACTTATTCTGGATGGCAATATTCTTTTTGAACTCTTCAATTTCTTCATCATCGTAGAGAAGGAAGAGGTAGCCTGTCTGCTGGAAAGAAAAGCCGTATTCCTCGCTGTATTTCTTCCAGAGCTCCACTGAACGCTTCATCATCCGAACATTCGCTTCATCACTGAACTGTTGTCTTATTCCTGTTCCACAGCGGAAGGTGGAGCCCGAGCCTATAAAACGTTTCTCCAGAAGGGTTACCTCCTCTCCTCTCCTCGCAAGTTCATGGGCAAGGGCTACTCCCGTTATTCCTCCGCCTATGATGAGTATCTCACTCCTCCCGGCCATCTCAATCCCCCCTCGCAACAACTTTCATGCGCACGTTCTTAATGGGCGGCCTTGCCACAGGGAGATCTATACTACCCATGTCAATTCCCGTCTTCTGAGAAATCAGCAGGGCTCCATTGAATAGGCAGAATCTTCCCTGACAAAAGCCCATTGCAAGGTGTGTCAGACGCTTGATTATCTGAAGGTCTGTTATCCCACTCATGACGACATCATGCACCTTTTTCAGAGAAACATCACATCCACATATCTGCACATTCTCAAGGTCCATTGAATCATAATCAATCCTGTGGAGCGGAACTGTTTCAGGTTCATACTTCTTGAGTTTTTCTCCATAAATACATGGAGTGGCATCAATACCGAACTCCTTTAAAATCTGAGCCCCGATGAACCTGCCTTCAATGTAATTGGCATAATGAGGTTTTATGCTGACGGAACTTCCAGCAACATAAATACCGTTGCGTATCCTGTGCTCTGCATCAAGAACCGGTGTGTAGTAACCTCTTCTGAAGCACAGCCTTCCTCCAGCTTGAGTTATCGGGTTTATATCCGGCCTTCTGCCGTCTGCTACTATCACGGCATCAACTTCATAGATGTTGCCGTTCATATCTACAAGCCTCTCAACGCTCTCCTTCCCCTCAACCCTTTTTGGATTTGGAACAACAATGTAATCTATGCCCCAGTGCTCTAATTCAGCTGTTATCTCTTCGGGTTTGCTCCCTACAACGGCCACATTCCGGCCAGGAGCAACACCCCAGACGTTCATAACCTCAAGGGCAAATGATCTTCTAAAGATCCCCGGCATGTCATTGTTTTCAAACAGAAGGATATTATCAACTGCCCCTGTGGTCAGAGCTACACGCTTGGCGAGGATTTCTATCAGCTGGTTTCTTCTAACCGCAGGAATCAGGAAGTATTCTCCCTCGTCGAAAATTCCAAGTGCAGAAGTTTTCAGAAAAATCCTTACATTCTGGTTGAGGCTGTCTCTCATGGCTTTAATGACCTCTTGGGGATTCTCGTCAAATCCCTCCTGTTTGACTCCCTTAAGCCAGAGATCTCCACCAAGCCAGCTTTTTTCTTCAATTAGAGCGGCTGTCAGGTGATCCTGAATCTCAAGAGCCACTCCCATTCCTGCGGGACCGCCACCTATAATTGCAACATCGACGACGTATCTCAAGATAGGTTTTTCTCTGTCTATATCAACTTCTTCCTGAAACTCCCCGTAGTTTTGTCTCTCAATCCTCATACCTTCCTTTACCGGGGTCTTTCGTCCATCCATGTTCTTAATACCGTTTATAACCATTGGTAACGGGCCGAAGTAGAAAGCCCCTCTCTTTCTGCCTTCAGTGCTGGTTGTTAGCCAGTAGATGCCGTTTGCCAGGAGGGCCACAGGTATTTTCTCTCCCTCATAGGATTCATATGCTCTGCCATCAAAATAGATTGTGATTTTCTTAGAAGGATCCTTCTCGGTAAGGTCGAGCGGCCTCATTATATCACCCCGAGGATTTTACGGAAGATGAGTGGAAAACCGGGCTTATAAACATTGGGTTGTTAAATTTATGTTCTGAACCTTTGGTTGAATACATTGTACTGAGAAAACAGCTCAAAATTTAAACTAACTACACCGTTAAAATTTTTAAGATAAGTTGCATGGGCATGGATTTAAATTAAAAATAAGAGAGGAACCGGTTCATATTAATCCGGTGGATATAACAAAGTCGGCAACATTCTCAACCTGACTTTTTGCTCTGGTTTCTGTTAGTCTTTTGCTTCTTATGTTTTCAACTGGAACTTTCTTAAATATCTGCTCATGGAGCTTTACGACATCTTCTGGGGGCTTGGTTAATAGACTGACGATTATTATGACAATCAACGTTATGAAGAAGTTTATGAAGAACACTGGAACTCCATTAAACCATCCACCGATTGTTCCGAAGATTCCGGGGGCTTTTGGATTAAATGCCCATCCATAGATTTTGGCCTCCAGTATAACCTCTGAGATCAGACCGTAGGCCATTCCGACTATTCCACCTTCCTTCGTAACCCTCTTCCACCAGAGGCTCAGCGTCAGAATCGGGCCAAAACCAACCGCCAGTCCACCCCATGCAGTGGCTACCATCTGGTAGATGACCTTTGGCCCTGTTATGGCAAACCAGAGACCAACGAGGGCAACGCCTGCAACGACAATTCTCGAAATGTTAACCATCTGCTTCTTTCCAAGCTCCTTGCCGAGAACCTTGTGATAGAAGTCTCTGGCTATCGCAGAGGAAGCTACGAGCAGCTGTGAGTCAGCGGTACTCATGACAGCGGAGATTATGCCGGCTATAACAAATCCAGCGAGCCAACCGGGCATGAGCTCAACAGCCATAGCCGGGACGACTTTTTCAGGGTCGCTTACCTGCAGGATACCAGCTTTATACAATGCCAAGCCTAAGAAACCGGCAAAAAATGCACCCCATAGGACGAGTATTGTCCAAGTGCCGCTTATGAAGATACCCGGTCTTCTGAGCTTTCTCGGGTCTTCGACACTCATGTAACGGGTTACAATATGGGGCTGACCGAGATAACCAACGATCCATGAGGCATAACCAATGGCAAAGACTATAGCGGCCAGTCCCGTTGCACCGCCGAAGGGGTGCAGTTTGGCAGGGTCTGCACTTCCTATTATCTGAGTTGCTTTCTCAAGGCCACCTATCCTTGAAAGGGCAAGGAATGGGACTATAAGGAGGGTAAGAAGCATGAAACCCGCCTGAACGACATCAGTCCAGACAACAGCGAAGAAACCACCGGTGATAACATAGGCCGTCAGTATGATGACCGTCAGGATTATCCCTGCATTGTCACTGATCCCGAAGCCTTCAGCAAAAGTCTTTCCACCGGCTGTAAACTGTGCCGCAACATAGGCTGTCATGAAGATTATGATAATCAGAGCACTTAGGATTCTTATCAGCTTGGTGTCGTCCTTGAGTCTGGCTTCTAAATAATCCGGAACGGTTATTGCTCTGAATTTTCCTGCATAAATCCTGAGCCTCGGACCTATGAGAACGTAATCCGCAAGAGTTCCGAAGAGACAGCCTATTGCAGCCCAGAATGCCCCGAGACCCGCTCTAAAAGCACTACCCGGGTAACCCAGCATGAGCCAACCACTGAAATCACTGGCTTTATCACTGAGGGTAGCAGCAAGAACATGAACCTTCCTTCCACCGACAAAATACTGATCTTCGGTCTTGGTGTATCTGTTGGCCCACCACCCGATATAGGCAAGGAGAATTAAATATATCAGAAATCCAAAGAGCACTCCCGGGTTCATAGCTTACCCTCCTCCTTAAGGGTTGTCATAAGGTCTTCATCGTAGGCCAGAATTTCTTCATCGACGTAATATTCTTTGCCTGTTATTCTGTCCCAAAAACCATAGAGAAACATTGTTACTATCGCCAAAAATGTTGGAACCAGTAGAGTTGCCCAAGCCGCACCACTAAGGCCCATTTTGTAACACCTCCACACAGTTAGGCTGATTAAAGCGTAGCAATCTATACTATAGTTCTTGACCAATATAAACTTATTGCCAAAAATATGTCATTTTTAAACCAAAATGTACCATTGATTTGAATGAAAATTCATACGTAATTCTTAATAATTAAAGTGGCTAAGTTTAGCTGGGTGGAGGGATAATGAGGGTTAAGGTTATGAAGCCAATATTCAAACCTGACTTTTCAGAAAAATTTGTTCTCTATCCCTACTGGATATTCCATTTGAAGCTCTTTTATAAGAGATTGGGAAGGTCAGATAGGATTCTTGATTATTTTGCCTATGTTGACCTATACCGCTTTGGGGCTGAGAGAGGTGATAGGTTTATAGAGCTGTATGAGTGGGATGTGGATGAAAAGCAGGTAATGAAGCCACTCATCGATTATGAGGATGCCAAGATAAAAGCCTTTGAAAGTGCAATAACCTGGGGAAACTCACGAATTGTTTCTTGGTGGCTTCCAAGGATTGAGATAGTCCGTGATGCTATGGCATATAAAGTCTTTTGGATTTTCGAAAGAGATGACGAACTGCTCATAATGGACAGTCTCGATGGAAAGGAGTTTGATCTTGAAAAGCTCACGGGAAATGACGGGAGAAAGTGCAGGAGGTTGTTGTGCAGATAGATTTTGCATTGTCGGTTAATATCCGTCTCTTATCTCACATGTATCTCCACTATATCTCCATCTTCAAGGATGTGATCAGCACCAACCCTCTGTCCTGGAAACTTAACGCTCTTCCCCCATACCCTTGCATACTTGAAATTCCTTGCGAACTCTTTATGAACCTTCTTTGCAACATCCAGCACAGTAGAACCTTTTTTCATAGGTATTGGTGGGTAAGCCGGCTCTTCTCCGGGACTCTTTGTAAAGACCCTTATTATTCCAGCCAGCTCATAAAGGGCATCTTTAACCTCACCGAGATTTGCTCCGATTCTGACGGATACGGGAACTATTCTAAATTTCTCCCCGTAGACTTTAACCAGCTTCTCATAATTCTCTCTGCTTCCGGGGGTGTCACCTTTATTCGCTATGATTATCGCTCTTTTCCAGACAAGACTCTCATCAAGCGCATCCGAGAAATCTTCAAGGGTCACTGGCTCTTTAACGGTAATCTCAGCAGAGTGTATCCTTTCTTCCCTGAGCATTTTCATAATCTCACTTATGTCACCCTTTATGTTCTCTTGTCCGTTAATGATTATTCCCCCTGAAGGCGTCTTCTTTATCTCGATTTTGGGCTTCCTCTTATTGACCTTTATTCCGGCCCTTTCAAATTCCCTGAGCAGAACATTCATCTGACTAACAGGATCCTGCGATAAGTCTACGACTATGGCTATGGCATCAGCGTTCCTTATAACGCTCAAAAGCTGTGTTCCCATCCCTTTCCCAAGGGCAGCACCTTCAACGAGACCCGGAACCTCGACGAGCTGTATTTGAACATCTCTATGATTCATCATTCCCGGTATCGGTTCAACCGTTGTGAATGGATAGTTTGCTATGTCAACATCCGCATTGGTTAGTTTCGTCAGGAGTGAGGATTTACCGACATTTGGAAACCCGACCAGAACAATTTGGGCCGCTCCTTCTTTTCTCACGCTAAATGAATAACCTCCTCCTTTTTTCTGTGTCTGTTGTTTTTCAAGCTCTTTCCTGAGCTCTGATAATCTTCTCTTTATCTGGAGCCTCAGCTTTTCTGTTCCTTTGTGCTTTGGAACCGTGGCATACATTTTTTCAAGAGCCCTTATCTTTTCAGCAATAGTCTTAGCATTTCTGTATTCCTCCTCTGCCGCTAAGTACTCTGCGGTAACGTTGGTCGGCATTGAAAACCCCTCCCGAGAACTCTGAAATAAAGAGGGAGAGGCGTTTTATAAAAGTATGGTTTTGATACATACTGGAAATACCTTGAGAGATAAACTATCCGATTCTTTTGATAACGTGCTAATCCATATCGGCAAATTTATATACTATTCCGAAAATTTTTTATGTGGTGAGCACTATGCGGGCAAATTTGGATGATATTGATAGGAAAATCCTCACAATCCTCCAGAAAAACAGCAGGACTCCGCTAAGGGAGATATCAAAAGAAGTTGGTCTTGCAGAATCGACTGTCTATGAAAGGATAAAAAAGCTTAAGGAGCATGGGGTAATCAAAAAGTTTACGGTTATCCTCGATCCAGATGCGCTCGGCTTCACGCTCCTTGCTTTTATCCTAATAAAGTCAAAGGCTGGTAAATACTCACATGTTGCATCCGAGTTGAAGAAGTATCCCCAGATAGTTGAGATATATGAAACCACTGGGGATTATGATATGTTAGTTAAGATAAGAACGCGGAACAGCGAGGAGCTCAATGAGTTTCTTGACACTATAGGGGAGATTGAGGGAGTTGTTGCTACCCATACCATGGTAGTACTAAAAGTGCATAAAGAAACAACTGAACTTCCTCTTTGATTCCCATTTTTGTTCAAAAATACTTATAAGGGCATACTCTTATGATTACTGATTTGGAGGTGGTCTTATGAGGATACTGTTCTTAAGCGCAGATGACTTTGAAGACCTGGAGCTGATATACCCCCTCCACAGACTTAGGGAAAATGACCATGAGATCTGTGTTGCCAGCTTTGAGAGGGGGCAGATAACGGGCAAACATGGGTATTCTGTTAAGGTCGACTTGGCATTCAGCGAGATCAATCCTGATGATTTTGATGCTCTCGTTCTACCAGGAGGAAAAGCTCCGGAGAGGATTAGGATAAACAGAGAAGCAGTTAGTATAGCAAGAAAGATGTTTCTGGATGGAAAACCTGTGGCGAGCATATGTCATGGTCCACAAATCCTTATCTCAGCCGGTGTTCTGAGGGGAAGAAAGGGCACAAGTGTCATTACGATAAGGGATGATCTGATAAATGCTGGAGCGGAATATATCGACGCAGAAGCCGTCGTTGATGGAAATTGGGTTAGCTCAAGGCATCCCGGTGACCTGTATGCATGGATGAGAGAGTTTGTGAAACTGCTGGGATGAGTTTTTCTTCATTTTTGTACCTGTTTTAACGCTTTCAGTGAGTAAAGGTTATATATCACGAAAGCCACTTTCAAGCGGTGGATAGAATGAGGAGAAATGGATTTGTGGTTACAGTCATCCTTGTAATTATTGGGAGTGTATTGGCTTCTGGCTGTATTGGAGGGTGGGATCTGGGCAGAAAAATCGAGGGAAAGATGCATTCCATCGGAAATTTTAATGCAAGTTCCCTAATGATAGAGGATGTTGTTGGAGATGTTATCATCGAACAGGGCTCTTCCAATAGAATACAAGTGAAGACAACGCTTCCTCTTAAATACCGTAACGAAAGTCTGTTAGTGCTCTATTGTCCCAAAGAAAATGGAAGAAATAAGTGCAACGACTACAAAAATGGTATCGTAGTGATAAAAACGGGTAGATCGATGAAGGTCATCATAATCAGGGACACTGTTGGAGAAATAGAAAATACAGTCAACGCAGTTAACTTTAATGCATCGGATGTTGTCGGCAGGTTCAGGTTAAATTTTAACACTTCTTCCCTGAACATAAGGAACATCGTTGGAGACATGAAGTTTGTAGGCTCATTGAAAAGGGCGGAAATAGAGAATATTGTCGGCAAGGTAGAGCTCACTCTGGAAAGTGCCAGAGAAATATCTATAAAAGATGTTGTAGGTGATATTGATGTGAAAGCTCCATCGGATGCACATGTTAGCTTACATTTTAAAGACTCCATAAACCTGAAGCTTGATGTGGATGAGAACATTTATAACGGCACTGAACCTCTTGAAATAGGCCTCCACAACATAATCGGCAAGGTAAAAATTGGAAAATGACGGGTGAAGAGCATGGAGAAGAGACTTAGACGATCAAAAAAAGAGAGAGTTTTCTTGGGAGTTCTCGGAGGTATTGCGGGGTACCTTGACCTTGATCCTACCGTAGTGAGAATTGGATTCGTTGTGCTTTTTGTATTTGCTCCTGTAACAATGACACTGCTATACTTTCTAATGGCTCTGGTAATGCCCTTAGAGGAAGAAGCCCATGAAAAGCCACTGAATCTCAGAATAAATGAGATAGCCTATGAGACAAGAGAAGTTTTTTCAAAAACCTCTGATATGGGAACAATTGCACTAATATTGATTGTAACAGGCGTGGCAGTCCTCCTCAAACCTTTCCTGCCACCTTCCCCTTTTACAAATGGAGAGACTCTCCTGGCATTATTGCTGATAGTCCTTGGAACACTCCTTATAGTGAGGGGGTGATTAAATGAGGTCTCTCGGCATTATCTTGGTGTTTATAGGTTTTATCCTGCTTCTAAAACAGTTCAGACCTGATTTTTTGGTGTGGTTGGAGCCTTATGCAGGTTATATAAAATCTGCCTTCTGGGGAGTCACACTGATAGCGCTGGGGCTTCACATTCTTGCAAAAAATAAAGCCCTGAAAGCCCTGATACTCGTTTTATATCTCCTCTATCTTGCCATCTATCTGGTGATGTAAATGGAGAGATGGAGAATCATCAAAGCGTTTCTTTTGGGACCTTTGCTCGAAGCTTCAATACCAAAGCCTGGAAATGTGAACCGCTATAGGGATTTCCCTGATCTGACGTTTTACCATTTCCTCTTCGGCAACGCTGCCTTCGTTGACATACTCCACGAAACTACGAAAATTGGAAGGCTGATAAAGAATGGAACGTATAGGCTCAATGAGGCAGGTATAGGGGAGCTTATAAAAAGGTCAGTTCAGAATTCAAAGGCCTATCAAGACTCTAATCCAAACTTTGGGGTTATAACCCTTGAAATTCCGCTTGTTATGGCACTTTCGATGTCGAAGCATATATATGAAGCGAGAGAAGCCGTCATGAGGCTCATAGATGAATCCACGGTAAGAGACACCATGGAGTTCTACCATGCTATAAGAATAGCCAATCCCAAAGGTGTCAGAAGCGGCGTCAAATATGATGTTTATTCGGAGAATGTTTTTGAGGAGCTTTTTAGGGATAGAGTAAACCTGAAGAAACTTGCCGAGATGAGCTGTGAAAGAGAGATCATATTCTGTGAATGGCTCAATGGCTACGAACTGAGCTATAAAACCTTTCTCCGACTTAAAGAGATTCTGCATGATAGGATTCTTGAGGATGGTGTTGTTGAGGTCTTTCTGGAGCTCCTGAGCAGGGTTCCTGACACACTCATAATCAGGAAAGCGGGAAAGGAAGAGGCGAAGCTCGTACAGAAAAAAGCAGAGGATGCACTTAATGGCATAATTACTCTGAAGGAACTTGATCAATTTCTAAGGGAAAAAGGAGATCTGAGAAATCCCGGAAGTCTGGCCGATATAATGGCGATCTCTCTGAGCCTCCTTATCCTTGATGGATACAGGCTTACGCTCACTCCACGACCCTGAATCTCCTGGCACCACCCATGCCAAGTCCGAGGCTTTTTGAGTCAATCACAACAGCATATTTTCCAAGTTCATCGACGATTCTGATTCTGAAGCCAGAAACTTCAGTAACCCCTTCATCCCCTCCAAACTCCTCGTTGACCTGAGCCTTCAAAAATTCGTATGCCTCCTTCCCGAAGAGAACAACATCCGGGTCGAATCCATCCATTTTTAGTTCATTTGCTTTCTCTTCAACAGCACTTAGAACCCTAATCAATTCTCCCCTCACTCTTATCACCCTGTGATTCCATAGAAGGCAACGATTTAAAGGTTTTCTATCCAACTTCTTCTTGCTCTGAAAGGTGGGATAACTATTTCGGAAAAACCGGTTCTCAATCCTGTTTAATGATCTCGTAGGTGTAAGTTACTTCGGCACCGCTCAGTTTTATGTGAGCTGAGGCGGAGCAGTATCTATCTTGACTCAGCTCAATAGCTCGTTCTGCTTTCTTGGGGTCGACATTACCCTTTATTTTGTAGTGGAGATGCATCTTGCGGTATATTCTCGGGTGCTCGTCTCTTCTTTCACCACTTATCTCGACTTCAAGGCCTTCTATTGGTTCTCTCATCTTTTTTAGTATCATGATAATATCATAGGCCGTGCATCCAGCGACACTCAGAAGGAGAAGCTTCATGGGGCTTATGCCACCCTCTCCAAGGATTACAGAGCACTTATCATCACTTATTCTCCCTATGAACTGATAATCCTTGACCCATTCTACCTTGCCTGTTACAGGTTTTTCCATGATATCACCACCAAGAGTTGGAGAAGAATTTTAAATGTCTTTCTCCAACCTTCAGTTATGTATATCAGGCCATTCGATCCGTGGAAATCGAAGCTCTGCACATGTCCCTTTAAATACACCTTGAATATCTACACGGGCTGTGATCATGCGTGCGTATACTGCTACATAACCGCTTATATTCCCCGGGCATTTAAAGTTCGCGTCAAGGAAAATCTCCTCATTAGGCTTGAAAAAGAGTTGAGAAGGCTGGATAGGAGGTTTATAGTATCCCTCTCCTACTCCTCGGATCCATACCCGACGATTGAGAGAGAACTGGGAATAACCCGGAAGGTGCTTCAGCTCTTCAAGAGATACGGTGTGAGGTGTATGATACTCACGAAATCGGATATATTCCTACGTGATTTGGACATTCTGAAGGAGCTCAAGTGTGCGGTTGGAATAAGTGTAACGAGCGTCAATGAGGAGAAGGCTTTCCTCTTAGAACCGAATGCTCCCAACCCAAGAAGCAGAATTAAAGCCCTTAAAAAGGCTAAAAAATCGGGAATTCCTGTCTATGCCCGTATTGATCCCATAATTCCCTTCTATACATGGGATGACTTTGATGAGACGCTCGATGCATTGAGCTTTGTTGAGCATATAACCATTTCAACTCTGAAGTTAAGACCTGATTCATGGAGGAGAATGAGGGCTAAGTTCCCAGGACTTATGAAAAAATTGGGACCTCTCTATGAAAAAGGTGGCAGGATTGGTGGTTATTATTATCTTCCGCAGGAGTTTAGGTTTAAACTGCTTGAAGAGGCCAGAGAAAAGATAGAAAGTAAGGGAATTACGTTTGGTTCGTGTCGGGAGGGTTATTACTCTCATCCGACTTGTGATGGCTCTCATCTTGTTCCTCCTTAGATTTCTCCGATTCATGTATCTGGGCTGTTAATTCTCTGACTTCCAGCTCCCTCTTTGCTTTTCGGTATTCCTCTGACTTTTTGACGAGAGCGTTGAAGAGAGGTTGCATCTCATCGAGGTATTCTGCTCTCCACTGGACACCTATTATAAATTCTTCCTCACCTTCTATAGCTTCTATTATCCCATCAACGGTATAAGCGACCGGTCTTAACCCCTCCCCAATCTTTTTAATTGCCTGATGATGGAAGCTATTGACACCGAGGAAAACCTCAGTAGTTCCCATTATATTCAGAGACTCCCTTAGAATCCCGTAAAGCTTTGAATCAACTTTTAAACGCACATCATGAACCTTCAAGGAGGGCTTTATCTTCGATAAATCCCAGTCATGCTTTAGAGCCCTTGGTATTTTTGTGGTTACATCCTGATAGAGCGTGCCACCAAGAGCGACGTTTATAACCTGAGCTCCTCGTCCTAAGCCCAATGTTGGAATTCCGCGTTCTACTGCAGCTCTCGCGAGGGTTATTTCAAAAAAATCTCTTTCAACATCTATATCTCTCAAATGACTTGACGGGTCTTCGCCATAGAATTTTGGATGTATATCAGGCCCGCCAACTAATAACAGCCCATCAATAATACTCAAAACATCCTCAATGGAATTCATCTCATATTCAAAAACTATTGGGATACCACCTCCCTCCCTTATCCTTTTGAGGTGTATGGTATCGAGAATTAACTTGCTTTCATGCCAGTCTACAGGTGCAATAATTCCGATCAGTGGCTTCACAAAAATCACCTCACTGCATGATAAACGGGTTCGGGTATAAAATAATTTTGATAAAATTGAGAAGAGAATCGAGAGTTCAGCCTTCAATCTCTTCTTTTAAAACTTCAGCGAGCCTCTTGATGCCCTCTCTAATCTTTTCTTCTGGGACATATGTGAAGTTCAGGCGCATTGTGTTTTTAACACTCCTGTCAGCGAAGAAGGCTTCACCCGGTACATATGCGACTCCCTTTGCAATAGCCTTTTCAAAAGTCATCTTTGTGTCAATGCCTTCTGGTAGAGTTACCCATACAAACATTCCACCTTCCGGCTTTGTCCATTTAACCCCCTCGGGCATGTACTCCTCAAGAGCTTCAAGCATTGCATTCCTTCTTGGCCTGTAGAACTCAATGATCTTTGGAATCTGTCTGTCTAAGTGGCCATCTGCAACATATTTCCAAGCGATTACCTGACTGAATGTGTTCGTGCAGAGATCAATCGCCTGCTTGGCAATTTCTATCTTTCTTATGAAATGGGGCTCTGCTGCTATCCATCCTATTCTAAAGCCCGGAGCAAGTATTTTTGAGAATGTTCCAAGATAGATGACTCTCCCCTCATCATCAAAGTGCTTAACAGGTTTTACAGGCTTTCCAGAGTAGCGGAGCTCACTGTATGGATTATCTTCGATTATCAGGAAGTCATATTCATGTGCAAGCTCAACGAGCTTTTTCCTTCTTTCTTCGCTCATTGTAACACCAGCGGGATTCTGGAATGTGGAGACAGTATAAACAAATTTGATTTTTTTGCCTTCTGCTTTCAACTTCCTCAGCTTTTCTTCTAAAATATCTGTTATCATTCCATCGTCATCCATTGGAATCGACATAAATCTGGGCTCATAATATCTGAATGCATTTAAAGCGGCGAGATACGTTGGAGCCTCGACAACAACGGTATCCCCGGGATTTATGAAGACTCTGCCTATGAGATCCAATGCCTGCTGTGATCCAGCTGTAGTCATAATCTCGACTTTTGACATCGGGAGATCATAGCGTTTCCTCATCCACTCAGCTAAAGCTAAGCGTAGCGGCGTATAGCCTTTGGTCGTGCCATACTGGAGAGCCTTGTCCGCATGCTTCTCAAGGACTTCTTGGGCGATTTCTCTAATGGTCTCAATCGGGAACGTCTCAGGAGCAGGCAGACCTCCGGCAAGTGAAATGACATCTGAGCTTTCAACGAGCTTTAACAATTCCCTAATCTCTGAAGCCTTCATGCCTAAGGCTTTTTCCGAAAAATAAGCCTCAAAATTAAGGGTTCCAGCTTCCAATTTTTTCATGAGCTTTTCCTCCATTTCAACACCTCCAAATGAACATCTCCGTTCATGTCCTCAATTCTATACATAGAAACTTTGCGGCGATTAAATATAAATCTTTCTGCAATGGTCGTTAATGGGGTTTATATATGTAAAGAATTTTTTGGAAGTAATTTTATGAACATCAAAGTTCTTTTAAATTCATCAATGAACAAAAGCGATAATGCTGTTTGGGTGAAGTATATAAACCTTAATACCTTAATTCTGGGTTACTGGGAGGTGGTGAAGAATGCCAGTGGTTAAGGAGGTCCATGAAATAGCCCGGAAAATAAGCTCCATGGAGATCAGAGGTGCAGGAAAAATAGCCCGCTTTGCGGCTTATGCTCTTCAACTTCAAGCTGAAAACAGCGGAGCAACGAATGTTGAGGAATTTTGGGACGAGATGAAACAGGCTGCAAAGTTGCTTTATGAAACGAGACCTACAGCCGTTTCCCTCCCCAACGCGCTCCGTTACGTCATGCACCGGGGGAAAGTGGCGTACGCTGGTGGTGCTGACCTCGATCAGCTCAAGTTCGTCGTCATCAACGCCGCAAAGGAGTTCATCCACAACTCAGAAAAGGCCATCGAGAGGATAGGTGAGATGGGGGCGAAGCGCATAGAGGACGGCGACGTCATAATGACGCACTGCCACAGCAAAGCAGCTATAAGCGTCATGAAGACCGCCTGGGAGCAGGGGAAGGAGGTAAAGGTTATCGTCACCGAGACGAGGCCAAAGTGGCAGGGCAAGCTCACCGCGAAGGAACTCGCAAGCTACGGCATCCCGGTCATCTACGTCGTTGATTCCGCAGCGAGACACTACATGAAGATGACGGACAAGGTGGTGATGGGGGCTGACAGCATAACGGTTAACGGTGCTGTGATAAACAAGATTGGAACCGCTTTGATAGCTCTCACCGCCAAGGAGCACAGGATTTGGACTATGATTGCAGCGGAAACCTACAAGTTCCACCCGGAAACGATGCTCGGCCAGCTGGTGGAGATAGAGATGCGCGACCCCTACGAGGTGATTCCTGAGGAGGAGCTGAAAACTTGGCCGAAGAACATCGAGGTCTGGAATCCAGCCTTCGATGTTACTCCTCCAGAATACATAGACGTCATCATAACCGAGCGCGGAATAATTCCACCGAGCGCGGCAATAGACATTCTCAAGGAGGAGTTCGGGTGGGCATTGAAATACAGGGAACCCTGGGAGGATTAGACTTAGAGCTTCCCGGATATTCACAGAGCCTGCAGATAGCCCATGTCATTTCTATTTTTCATGTTTATTGTCCGTATAACAACGCCACCTCCATTCTTGGCTTCCCTGACTCGGTAAACATCTTCGGCAAAAGTCAGAATGAAAGCCTCTTTTTCTCCAAACCTCAGTCTTGGCGGAGTTAAGGAGATGGATGTCCTTTCGTCCAATGGGTTCTGACTTTAGGATCCTTAAGAGTGAAAAGAAGTAGGGGTAGATTCGTTTTCTCCTGAGTTCTGTCCTAACTACCTCGATATGTCTCTCCTCGTTGTCTCGTGCATATAAATGACTTTTTCAAAATCTTCTCTTTTGAATGGATCCCATTTTCCAGTCAGCATCCCAAACGCTTCAAGCACCGAACTCTTCCCACTTCCGTTTGGGCCAATAAGCAGGTTTATTTTTGAAAACTCAAGTTCGGCCTTTTCAATCGACTTATAGTTCTCGATAATGAGTTTTGTAAGCATGAGATACCATCTGAAATATTTCCTTTCAAACTTATTTAGGAGTTAAGGATTTATCCTCTTCAAAGCTTGGGACTATCACCGGGATCCTTAAAAGCCTATACCCTTTTATATCTCTTAAGCGAAAAGAGGAAAGGTGATGAGAATGAAAGCATTCATAGCTGAGAATGTGCGTGGCATCTATGCCTTTGATGGGGACGGCAATGTAATCGCACATAGAACCTTTGAAAAAGTGGGGAACCTTGACAGTCTCCTTATGGGAGAGCTAACGGATGAGATTCTGAATCTTCTCGAAGAGCTGAAGGGCAAGGGTTATGATGAGATTGTCTTTGAGCATTCTGAGCTGAGCAGAAAAGCAAAAGAACTTGGATTTAACGCTGATTTTGAGTTTCCAAATTTAGCCGGTGAGATTCTCAGAGAGAAACCAGAGGAGTTCTTGGGTGAGAACTGGTTTGATGAATACTTCAAAGCAGGTGTCGAACTAACAAGAGCAAGGATTCAGGAACAGAGCGGTGCCCGGGACAAGATGGTCATTCAGGCGATAGAGGCGCTGGATGACATTGATAAGGTCACGAATCTTATGGTATCAAGGCTCAGAGAGTGGTATTCACTGCACTTTCCGGAGATTGATGAGATTCTTCCAAAGCATCAGCAGTATGTCGTTTTTGTCAGAGAAACCGGTCTTAGGGAGAATATTACAAGGGAGAAACTTGAAAAGCTTGGTCTCAGTGAAAGCAAGATTGAAAAGATCTTGAGAGCTAAAGCAAGATCAATGGGGGCTGTGATGGGTAGGAAAGATATTGAGATTATTCAGATGTTAGCGGCTGAAATAGACGACCTCTACAGGCTGAGAGAGAAAATAGAGGACTACCTCGAAGATGCCATGGACGATGTTGCTCCAAACCTCAAGGCACTCGTCGGGGCAAAGCTGGCGGCAAGGTTGATAAGTCTCGCTGGTGGACTTAAAGAGCTTGCCATGATGCCATCGTCAACGATTCAGGTTCTTGGGGCCGAGAAGGCTCTCTTCAGACACCTGCGCTCTGGAGCTAAACCGCCCAAGCATGGAGTTATCTATCAATATCCTGCGATAAACCGCTCACCGTGGTGGCAGAGAGGTAAGATAGCAAGGGCATTGGCAGGAAAGCTCGCAATAGCGGCGAGAGTTGACTATTTCTCGGGTGAATACATTGCCGAGGAATTAAAGCAGGAGATTGAAACAAGAATCAAAGAGATAAAAGAAAAATATCCAAATCCACCAAAGAGAAAAGCTGAGAAACCAAAGAAAAAGGAGAAGTTCAAGGGTAAGAAATTCAAGAAGGGTAAAGGAAAGGAGCGGTTCAAAGGCAAGAAGGAGAAAGGCAAAAAGAAAGAAAAGAAGAGGAAAAAGAGGTGATCTGAATGAAGATTAAGAAGCACAAATTCCCTGGCGTTTATGTCTTCATCGATGAGGATGGTAGTGAGAAGATAGCGACAAAGAACCTTATTCCGGGCCAGAAGGTCTACGGTGAGAGGACTGTCAAATGGGAGGGAGAGGAATACAGAATCTGGAATCCGAGAAGGTCAAAGCTTGGGGCTGCTATATTAAATGGCCTGAAACACTTCCCGATAAAGCCCGGCTCAACGGTTCTCTACCTTGGAATAGCCAGTGGAACAACGGCAAGCCATGTTAGCGATATCGTTGGATGGGAAGGAAAGATATTTGGAATAGAGTTTTCACCGAGGGTTTTAAGGGAGCTCGTACCGATAGTTGAGGAGAGGAGAAACATAATCCCAATTCTCGGCGATGCAACAAAACCTGAGGAGTATAGGGCGCTGGTCACAAAGGTCGATGTTATCTTTGAAGATGTTGCCCAGCCCACACAGGCAAAAATCCTGATAGATAACGCAAAGGCTTATCTCAAAAGTGGCGGTTATGGGATGATTTCTGTAAAAAGCAGGAGCATAGATGTAACAAAAGAGCCGGAGCAGGTCTTTAAGGAGATCGAAAAGGAGCTTGGAGAGTACTTTGAGGTTGTCGAGCGTCTTAGTTTGGAGCCCTACGAGAAGGATCATGCACTTTTTGTTGTTAGAAAACCGTGAACCCTTTATTTTTACCCTTTTGGGTGTTTGTTCTTCCTCTTGGGAGTCCTTGCACCGCTTTTGGCGGTCTTCTCTTTCGTGACCTTAAAATGATGCATGAGTATAGCGTTGGCTCCCTTGCTCTTCATGGGAGGTATGGGCTTGCATTTGGAAAACCTGTATGATCTCTAATTCTTTCTGAGGATATCACAGAACGGTGAAAAATGAGAGTTAACAATAAAAATAGAAATCAATCCCTGCCCTTCGGCAGGTGGGGAATTATCCAGCTTATAAAGCTGTCCATGCTTCTCGTCTGTATGTAGAGCGTTCCTGTACCGTAGAATTCTGCCACAAGCCCTTCTCCGCTGAAGAGCGTACTCTTTAAACCTCCGACTCTCTTAACATTGAAATCCAGACCGTCTGTGAAAGCCACCATGTGGCCGGTATCTATGACAAAGCGCTCATTGTGAAGTTCCTTCTTATATATGGCTCCAAAGCTTGAAAGGAATGCCATACCCCTTCCACGCATCTTCAGGAGGAAAAGGCCTTCCCTCCCAAAGAATGTCTTTGCTCCTCCCCATTTTGTATCTATACTTATTCCCTCGCTGCTGGCCAGAAATGCTCCGCTCTGGGCATAGAGCGTTCCTTCAATTTCCAGAGCTTCAATGTCCCCTGGGTATGCGGGTGCAAGTCCCAAGGTTCCGGCTCCTCCTTCTGCACGGAAGGTATTGATAAAGAAGCTCTCACCGCCAAGCATCGACCGTTTGAGGGCCCCAAAAACCCCTCCTTTGGCTTTTGTTTCCAGCTTTATTGTGGGGCTCATGTGGACCATGGCTCCCGCCTCTGCCTGAACAGATTCTCCTGAGGAGAGTTCAATCTCAAGCAGAGAAAAGCTTGGTCTGTGGTTTATCTGATATTTCAAAAATGTCACCTCATGAGTATTATGAGGGGCCCCTTTATATACCTCTGCATCGCCAATTGTCGAAAACATCTTTCACTTTTACCGAAAGACTTTTATAATGACCCGGTTTAGCACTAAAAGAACGTTTAAGGCTCAACTTTTGTAGGTGATGACCATGGGAAAACTGCTGAAACCCATTAAAGATGTCGGTATCGTTGGCTACGGTGCATACATTCCAATGTACAGAATTAAAAACGAGGAGATAGGAAGAGTCTGGGGTGTTTCGAGCTTTCCCATTAAGGAAAAATCTGTCCCTGGATTAGATGAGGATGCAATAACGATTGGGATTGAAGCCGCGAGAAATGCCCTCAAACGGGCACAGATTGATCCCAAGCTTATAAGGGCACTCTGGTTTGGAACTGAATCAAAGCCCTATGCTGTCAAGCCTTCGGCAACTGTCATAGCTGAAGCTATCGGTGCAACTCCTGAGCTTGATGCAGCTGATTTTGAGTTTGCATGTAAGGCCGGGACTGAAGCTTTGCAGGCGGCCATAGGCTTTGTTGCATCTGGAATGGCTGAATATGCGATGGCCATCGGTGCTGATACATCGCAGGGAAGACCTGGCGACCATCTGGAATTCACGGCGGCGGCAGGTGGAGCGGCCTACATCGTTGGTGAGAAGAGCAGCGAAACCTTGGCTTATTTTGAAGGAAGCTACTCCTATGTTACAGATACTCCTGACTTCTGGAGGAGACAGCACGAGCACTATCCAAGGCATGGAAACAGATTTACAGGTGAACCAGCTTACTTCCATCAGGTTATAAGCGCCGCTAAAGGGTTGATGGAAGAGCTCGGCTATTCTCCTGCTGATTTTGACTATGCTGTATTCCACCAGCCCAACGTCAAGTTCCCGCTTACGGCAGGTAGGATCCTCGGGATTCCAAAGGAAAAAATTCTTCCGGGACTGCTCAGCGGCATCATAGGGAATACATACAGCGGAGCAACTCTCGTTGGAATAAGCGCTGTTCTCGATGTGGCAAAACCGGGCGACAGAATTCTGTGGGTTTCTTTTGGCTCGGGAGCAGGAAGCGACGCCTTCAGCCTCGTTGTGCAGGATGCTATAGAGGAGAAGAGGAATCTGGCACCAAAAACTATGGACTACGTCAACAGAAAGAAGTACATTGACTATGCACTCTATGCAAAAGCCAGAAGGAAGTACATAATCTGAGGTGATGGAGATGGAGAAGCCTGTTATAATTGGTGTGGGAATGACTCCCGTAGGAGAGCATTGGAGACTTTCCCTCAGGGAGCTTGCTGTGGAGGCTATCCTGAATGCAATGGATGATGCTGGAGTAGATAAGGTTGATTCCCTTTACGTTGGAAATATGGTCTCGGGTTCATTTGTAGAGCAGGAAAATCTCGGAGCTCTGATAGCTGACTGGGCAGGTCTGGGGAACATCCCTGCTGTTAAAATCGAAGCCGCATGTGCCTCAGGAGGTGCGGCTCTTCAGGAAGGTGCCAAAGCCGTCATGAGCGGTCTTGAGGACGTTGTTGCTGTGGTTGGTGTCGAAAAAATGACCGATGCATGGCCAAGCGATGCCACAAGATACCTTGCTTATGCAGCGGATGCAGAGTATGAACACTTCCATGGAGCAAGCTTTGTGGCTTTGAATGCCCTGATAATGCG
This sequence comes from uncultured Thermococci archaeon, assembly GCA_964487115.1. Classification (GTDB taxonomy): domain Archaea; phylum Methanobacteriota_B; class Thermococci; order Thermococcales; family Thermococcaceae; genus Thermococcus. The sequence goes on from CAZAPD010000011.1 coordinate 23,617, forward strand.
CTACTACATGCACCAATATGGTTATACTGAGGAGGATTTAGCTTTGTTTGCTGTCAATGCCCATGCCAACGGTGCAAAGAACCCATATGCCATGTTCAAGAAGAAGATAACGGTTGACACAGTGATGAGAAGTCCATACATAGCTGACCCAATAAAGCTTTTCGATGCCTCTCCTGTCTGTGACGGTGCTGCCGCTGTAATAATTACCACAAAGGCGAAGGCGGAGGAGCTTGGAGTTCCAAAGGAGAAATGGGTTGAGGTTGCTGGATTTTCAAGGGCAATCGACACGATTAACCTCGCAAACAGAGAAGACTTGCTCACCCTAAAAGCGGCAAAAGTTGCCTCTGAAAGAGCATACAAAATGGCGGGAATAACCGTTAAGGACATTGACCTATTTGAAGTTCACGATGCATTCACAGTTATGGCAGCTCTCAGTCTTGAAGCGATAGGAGTGGCTGAAAAAGGAAAAGGGGCAATGCTGGCTAAGGAAGGACAGATTGCAATCGATGCAGATTATCCGATTCAGACAATGGGAGGCCTAAAAGCCAGAGGTCATCCTGTCGGAGCAACTGGAATGTATCAGACAGTTGAAGCAGTTCTCCAGCTCAGGGGAGATGCTCCAAATCAAGTGCCGGATGCTGAGGTAGCTCTAACCCAGAACATAGGTGGAACCGGTTCAAACATAACAATCACGATTTTGAGGAGGGTTTGAAATGGGGAAGCCGATGCAGGTCGCCCGTTACTGGAGGCATTTTAAGGAAAAATATCGCCTGATTGGGGGCAAATGTGAGAATGATCATGTTTTCTTTCCAAAAAAGTCAGTCTGTCCAGTATGTGGTAGCAGGAATGTGGAGGACTTCCAGTTCAGCGGAAGGGGTAAGGTTCTCAGCTGGACTATAGTGAGAAATCCGCCGAGTGGTTTTGAATATTACAAACCCTTCCCCTTAGCTCTCATTGAGCTTGAAGAGGGACCAGTGGTTCTGGCACAGCTCACTGATGTTGAGCCCGAAGAAATTGACTTCGGAATGGAAGTTGAAATGGTAACGAGGAAAATACGGGAGTTTAGCGAAGATGGAATAATCCTCTACGCATACAAGTTCAGACCGCCCATGAAGTGAAACTCCCATCTATCTTTGCGTTTTTCTTTTGCTCCATGTTTGCGGCGAGGATATGCCACTGCTAATCAACCCGTCTCGAGTGTGGTTCACTGTGTCCTTCCTCCGTGGAAAGGTTATGGGGGGAGGCATTCATCTTCTCATTTTTTCGTACCATCCTGACCCATATTCCGCTCTGACCGACCTTCCTGAAGCCATATTTCTCATAAAAACTGATAGCTCCTTCGTTTTTTTCCCCAACCCAGAGCTCTACCTTATCGTTATAGCGTTCCAGATACTCAAGACCCTTTTCCATGAGTTTATGCCCTATTCCGTGCCCCTGATATCTCTTATCAACGACGAACTCATGAATTGCCCCAACTACTTTGCCTTCATATCGGCTGAACCAGTCGTTGTCACATACTATGAAGCCCGCTATTTCATCATCAACCTTTGCAATGAAAAAGCCGTCTCTGGCCTTGCTCCAGCACCATCTCAGGTAGCGTTTTGCATAACTCTCCCCTTCGCCCCCGTATTCTCTCATGCCCTCATAGCCTTTCATATATATCTCTATGAGTCTCTCCAGTGTCTCCTGATCAAGCTTCTCAAGTTTTTCTATCTTTACCTTTTTCTCCATCATCGTTCTGAATTTTGCAGGGATGGATTTATAAAAGCTAACCATAAATTTAAGCTCAGGAAGGAGAAGGTGGTTTTTATGGGAAAAGCAAAGCCCAAAATCTGTGAAATTTGTGGGGCAACAATACGGGGACCGGGGCATACGATAAGAATAGAAGGTGCCGAGTTGCTCGTTTGCGATAATTGCTACAGGAAATACGGCAGGAAAAAGCCGGGAACCTTCAGTGTTATGCCAACTGGAAGGGAGCCGAGGAGGAGAGTTTATTCAAGACCAAGGTCGAAACCACAGCAGAAGCCTAAAAGGGAGAGGCCTTTATACAGCGAAGAAATTGTTGAAGACTACGCGGATAGGGTCATGAGAGCTATTCAGAGGAGTGGAAAAACCTATGAAGAACTTTCCCATGAAGTTGGCCTCTCAATGAATGATCTGAGAGCAATTGCCCACGGTTATCGTGAGCCCACGATAAAGGAAGCCAAAAAGCTGGAGAGGTATTTCAAAATAGTCCTTGTTGAAAAGGCTGAGGAGATACCCCGGGAGAAGGCTACGATACCCAGAGATTATGAACCAACCCTTGGAGACATAGCAAACATCAAAATCAGGAAGCGGAAGAAGTGAAATTCGGATTAGGATAGACTTATCAAGCAAAGGGGCTAACTGTGTTTTTCTCCAGCTTTTGTTTTCTTCGGTGGATGGAAGCCCTTGAGCTTTTCAAACGTTCCCCACAATCTTAAGAGTTCTCTATGAACCTCGGTGTCAGGAGGTATCACGAGTATGTGTGCGGGAGGGTGGATATCCATCAGTCTGCCTATGGCTTTTGAAGGGGATAGGTTTATCTGGGCAACTACATGAGCCTTAAATTTCTTTCTCGGCTTCTCACCAGAGATTTTTTCAAATGCCCAATCTGATAGAGCCGGCGGAATTATTCTCGGGTCTCCTCTAATATCCATTCGCCCGTATCTCACGAGATCAGCCAAAGCCGTGCTCGCCTTCTGGAAATTGTCAGTCCTTACTAAAACTATCGTGTTTAACATGCTCTCACCTAACTAAACTTTCTGTGTCAGTTTTTAAGTATGTTGGAAGCTAAAGCTAAACTTTAAAAACCCAAGATGGTAGTTTATAAAGGGTTTTTAAACCCACCATCCGGGGGTGTAATACATGGTAGATATGAGTAAGGTAAAGCTTAGAATTGAGAATATCGTCGCATCTGTTGACCTTTTTACGTCATTAAACCTTGAGAAAGTTATTGAGATATGCCCCAATTCAAAATACAACCCCGAGGAGTTCCCGGGGATAATCTGCCGCTTTGATGAACCGAAAGTTGCCCTCTTGATATTTAGCTCGGGAAAACTTGTCGTTACAGGAGCAAAAAGCGTGGAAGACATAGAAAGGGCTGTCCAGAAGCTCATCCAGATGCTTAAGAAAATCGGGGCAAAATTCGCTAGGGCTCCCCAAATAGACATTCAGAACATGGTTTTCAGCGGTGATATAGGTATGGAGTTTAACCTTGATGCTGTTGCATTGAGTCTTCCGAACTGTGAATATGAGCCGGAGCAGTTTCCAGGCGTTATATACCGCGTTAAGGATCCAAGGGCTGTAATTCTGCTGTTCTCCTCTGGTAAAATCGTGTGTTCAGGTGCAAAGAGTGAACACGATGCATGGGAAGCGGTTAGAAAGCTTCTCAGAGAGCTTGAGAAATATGGTTTAATCGAGGAAGAGGAGGAATTCTGAAGCCTGAGGGAGCTTTATGCTCCGTATCTTTTATTCACCCGTTTTCCTGCAGCATAAAACCCCCAGTTATCATCCTGAAAGTCCAGAACGGCTTGAGATTGCCGTAAATGCCCTGAAGAAGCACGGTTTCTGGAGAAATGTGGCTGAGCCTGATATGCCTTCAGCTGATGAGCTTCTTAAAGTGCATTCGAGGGAATACGTTGAGATGATAAGGAACTCGTCAGAGGTATTTTCTCGGATTGATCCTGATACTTATGTCTCTCCGGGAACATGGAAAGCAGCGTTAAAGGCCTTTGGAGCATCTAAAGAGGCTGTGCTGTCAGCATTGGAAGAAAAGGGACTTCATCTGGCACTCGTCAGACCTCCCGGACATCATGCCGGAAGATCTGGGAGGGCATTCAACGCTCCAACACTTGGATTTTGCATCTTCAACAACATCGCAGGAGCGGCAAAGCTTGTTGAAGATCTTGAAGGAAAAGCAGTCATCATAGACTTTGATGCCCACCATGGTAACGGGACTCAGGAGATTTTCTGGAACGATCCCTATGTAATCCATATCGACCTTCATGAGAGGGATATTTATCCGTGGAGTGGCTATGAATATGAAGTGGGTGGGAAAGGAGCTGAAGGAAGCAAGATAAACATTCCAATGCCTCATTCCTCCACAGATGATGATTTTATCTATGCTTGGAACCAGGTTGTCCTTCCGATTCTGGAACAAATTAAACCAACGGTCGTTTTGGTCTCAGCAGGATTTGACGGCTTCGCTGGGGAAAACTTAACAACGCTGAAATTAAGCGGGAGATTTTTCCACTATGCAGGTTCCATTCTCTCAAAATACAGCCTCGCAGTGATTTTTGAGGGCGGGTATAGTGTTGGGCTGAGAAAGGGTCTGCCAGCTTTCATCGGAGCCTATCTTGACGGGAAGATAGAGGAGGAAAAAATTTCTCCAAGCTATGAAACTCTAAAAACAATTAGCAATGTGTGGGAAATACAAAGGGAATGGTGGAAGCTGTAGCTTACCCGGGGGTAAGTAACTTATTCGGGAGTAAATTACAGGCTTCTGACGACTTCAGCAACAATTGGATCAGGAATGGTATATCCACCTCCTGTTTTTTCAAGGTAACCGTATTTGATGAGATTTTTTAACAACGCGGAGAACTTTGCATCGTTTACATGGCCGCTTTTGAGCTCAACATAGTCTCTTATCTCACTCCATCTGTGATTTCCGAGCGCCACTGCCTTGAGGATAAAACCATAACGTCTGCTGTAGGACAAAAGCGCGGCCAACTCCTCTTTCACGAGTGCGTTGGCTTTTCTGAACAGTTCCTCAAGGGCCTCTTTCTCGGACAGTTTTCTAACACCCCGCAGATAGCCATACATGGTGAGCCAGCCAACTATACCATCAAGCCTATCAACGGTTTTTCTGATCTCTTCCCGGTTTGTTTTAATGCCAAGCTCCTCAAAGCCTTTAATAAGAAAGTCCTCGCTCTGCTTCCTTGTGAATCTCTCAAGCACAATCTCTCTGGCGTACCTTCCAAAAAGGGGCTTTTTCGGGTTATCAAGGCCGAGAAAGTTATGAAGCATACCGATCTCTGAGCCTGTGAGCACAAAGGTAATGTTTGGCAGATTATCCACAGCATATGCAATGACACCATCGTATTGAATTCCCGACAGGCGGAGATACTGTGCTTCGTCGAAGGCGAGAACAACCCTCGTTCCTTCCCTTTCTGCCCATGAGTTGATTTTCTCCAGAAGCTCATCAAACTCTGGCTTTTTCTCGAACTCCACATGAACCCCCGAGATGCGAATCCCCTTTATGGAAGCGAGTGCTCGTGTAAATCCAAGTCTGAACTTTCCACGAGGGGAAATTGACTTTAAGAGGGAACTCAGGATTCTCTTTGCTAGGATCTCCTGCGGGATTGAACCGTGCGTGAAGTACAGAGAGCGAACGTCTATTTTGGCGTGAGGCAGGCTTGACTCGGAGAGCGCCACGTTGAGTAGGGAACTCTTGCCCAGACGCCTTATCCCGAGAAGAAGAATGAGTCTCTCTCCGAGCCTTAAGGCATCGTTAAATTCATGGAGCTCCTTATCCCTATCATAGAGGTCTTCTCTCCTTGTCTTGGGTTGCAGATCAAACAGCAACTTACCCCACCGTAAGTAACTTACCCAGGGGTAAGTTATAAAGGTTTCGAAAAATAAAGAGTCAGCTGAAGCTCGCGAAACCTATCTCGTAGAGCTGGCGGAGCATGCGGAGGACTTTTTTAGCTGTGTGTTTGAAGTGGAAGTTGCTCTCGTACTTCTTCCAATTCGTGAGCATTTCGATTATTGTCCTACTGTTCAGTTCTTCAATGTTCTGAGGCGAC
>CAZAPD010000012.1:0-33208 GCA_964487115.1 uncultured Thermococci archaeon
ACTGGTTTATTTCCAAACTCCTCTCTAAAAAGTTTTGCTACTGCTTCTCTGTAAACTTGTGCTTTTGAAGACCTTTTCACAAATGCCAGAACTTTTGCCATCATCTCTGTGTTTGCATCTGTGGAGATTCCCCTAACAATACAACACTCTTTCCCGTGTTCCTGATGGCCCGTATCTTTACCCACGTCTCGTGTGGACGCGCTTGCACTGAAGTTCATCCTCTCAAGTCTCTCTACAAAGCCCCTCAGAAAGTAATTCAAAATCCTACAAGGATTCATTGGATATTTCGCGATCTTGTCTTCATAACGATATGCTTGAGCCTCTGCTACTGTAAACAAGAACCTCATAGATTAACACCACGATCGGGTCCTTTTGGAGGTAGTACTCGTAGGTCATCTTTATCTGCTCATTGGAGACGTGCACCCTTAACTTTATATCCTCTTCAACTTCTTCAAAACAGGTTGAAATCTGCTCTATATACTATCCCGCTGAGGCCGACTGTTCATAAGTTGTTTGGAAAGAAATAAAGATTACACTAAGATATTCATGGTCTTACTAATAATTTGTCTTTGAAGCTTAATATTCTCTGGCAGGGAGGTATTGTGATTTCTAAAGTATATTGAACATCATCGGGAACATCGCTGAATGCCACATACCCTGACACATAGCTTCCAGGACTAAGCTCCATGGCGCCAGTGATGTTGCTTATAACAATGTCTCCATGCCTGATAATGCCCTCTGAGGTTATTAGTTTCCATTGGTCAATATTGAGCAAGAGATTGTTTTCTCCAATATTTTTTAGTTTGACGTAAAGTTTTACGAGAGGTTTTAGCTTGTTGATTTCTAAGTATGGGATTTTTTCAACTTTTCCCAGTGTGATTACGAGAGGATAGGCCTCTATTGTCTTGTTAATCTCTATTTCGTTCGGTTTTGGAGTTGCTCCTATTTCAACTGGAATTTCAAGAAATTCATCCTTGTATTCGATCAAATCGTACAGATGTATTGTTAATTCTGTCTCTCCTTCGACATAGGGGAACAATAACCACACTTCCTTTTCTGAATTGGGACTTACAGTTAGGAACCAATTGCTTGGAGCTATTTTTACATTGCCCCCAAGGCTAATCTCGTTTAAATCAACTGTTATCTCTTTATTTCCAGTGTTTTTAATTCTCAGGACAACTTTTATTCCTCTTTCTTTGCCTTCAAATGTCTCATATTCAAAGACGGCATATTTCACCAGTGTTATCTCGATAGGGAATTTTTGAGCTACTTTGGATATGTTTGCATTTTTATACTCCAGGAGGGGTCTAAGTCCAGAGAGCTTAGTTGCAACTTTTCTTTCAGGGATTATTTCTGTTTCTTGAACTTTAAACACGAATTCCTCACTGTTTAAGCTTATTTCATCCATAGGGAACAGAAATATTTCTTTTATGTATTCACCGGGCTCAAGCTTTTTAGGATAACCGTACCAAAATTCACTGTGATACTCTTCCACTGGAAATCCATCAACTGTAAGCTTTGCGGGTTCCCTCCCTATTACTTCAATTGAGTAGTTTCCGATGTTTCTGAGCTTGGCATCTATTCTTAAGTACTTTCTGAGGTTTACATAGTGGATATAAATCCCGTAGCGGTAGAATTCAAGTTCAACATTCCCATCTATTTGAGTTATGTTTAATGGCTTTGCATTTTTGAGGTACAGATTTTCAAAATACTCCTTTCTCTCTTTTTCATTCATTTTAGGAAGATCTGTAGCTATGAAAGTTCGTTTTAACGTCGTATTTCCAGCGATTAGTGTTGCATTGACAATACCACTACTTGAAACTCCTTTTTGGAAGTCTGTTATTATGTAGCGAGCCTTATACATGGTGATTTTGGTAAGATTTTCAGATACTCCAGTGAATTTCTCCGTGTAGGGCTGGAAGTCAGATTTGTGGATGGTCAACGTGCCGTTATATATGGGGAACCCAAATTCGTCCCTTATTGTCACCTTAAGCTTTCCATCAATTTTTGTGCAGGCTGTTTGATTCTGAACTTCCAAATACAGAATGAGAACATTCGCACTTTCTTTCCAGTCAACTGTTAATTTGAAGTCCTCGATTTGCTCCTCTGGCACCATACGAATTGGAATTGTTGTAGAAGTTGGGGAAGCGACAATCGTGTTTGAGGAGGATTGCTGGCTGGTTGTTGAGGTATGTGATGTAAAAGGTTGACTCTGGAGGCATCCAGTAATAATTATTGTCAACAAAAGGACCAACATCATACGGTCCTTTCTCATGAAGCCCCCTAATTATGTAAAGGCAAAAATATAGTTAAGCTTTTTGGACTATGTTTTCTTTTGGATTTTTCTTTTAGAGCTCCAGATGATTTGGCTATGCTATCTTGTTGGATTTACTATCTTGACTAGATTAAACATCTCTTATAAACCTCTATGTTCAAATCAGGATACAAATCCAAATCCCCCCGAAAATGTTGTTCTATAACGGTCTCTCTCATCGTTTTCCTCATTCTTCCCAGAGTTTTGACCAGAACTTCACCAACAGTACATTTCTTGGTATGCATCAGAGAAATGCAAAAATATCAGCTTCCCCACGTTAAGGGAAAACGTGAATACTCACTGGATAAAGCCGTAAAATTTATGTCCACAACAGGAATCCCGCGTTCTCTGACCTTTAGATAAATCCTTCCAGCTAACCTCCTGTCCGTTTCATATTCCACTGAAAATTCAATATCAGCAAAGCCAAGCCATTAAATCAAGTGTTCAGCAAAAATTATTCCGATATGGCCGCTGATTCTAATGTTGTGGAGAGTAACAATAACGTATGAATCAAAAGCTCTGAGATACTTTCCGATATTTTCCAAACGTTGGCCAGCTGTCAGGTTTTCATCTTTTGGGATTCAAAACTTCACTGCATGCTATCAAGCATTATAACCACCATAAATAAGCTCCTTTGCAATGATAAATCTTTTGAAGGAATCGAGCTATTCTGAAATGATGCTCGCAATTAAAGTCCATAAACGAAACGCAGAAAAAGTAAGGAAAAAACTCTTGGAACTCAATGTCTTGGCTAAAGAATACCTCATCAAGCGAGAAGGAAACTTTGTCTTCTTTCCGATAATACGACCTGTTGAAGGATTTGAGATTGTAGAAGCAGAATTCAGAGAAAGCAAGAAAAAACCCCACAGCTATCGTGAAGTCGTGAAAATCCCAGATGAAGTTAAATCGCTCCTCCCAAGCTCTTTCGATATAATTGGAGACATAGCAATAATCGAGCTTCCAGAAGGGCTGATGCGATATGGAGGGGCAATAGGCGAGGCAATTTTAAAGGTTCACCATCATATAAAGGCTGTTTTTGCAAAAGGAAGCAAAGTTAAAGGCAAATACAGAATCAGAGAACTCATCCATCTTGCCGGAGAAAAAAGAACAGAAACCCTGCACCGCGAGAATGGAATAAGGTTGAAGCTTGATGTGGCTAAAGTCTACTTTTCCCCCAGATTAGCCACTGAGAGAATGAGGATTTTTGAAAAGACCCAACCTGAAGAGGTTGTTTTTGACATGTTTGCTGGTGTCGGCCCTTATTCAATCCTGCTGGCGAAAAAGGCCAGACTCGTCTTCGCATGCGACATAAACCCATGGGCAGTTAGATATCTTGAAGAAAACAGAAAACTGAACAAAGCCCACAACGTTATACCTATTCTGGGGGATGTAAGAAAAATTGCAGGGCGAGTGAAGGCTAACAGGGTTGTAATGAACCTTCCAAAATTTGCCCACGAATTTTTAGGGGAAGCCATAACAAGCACGAAACCAGGTGGAGTTATCCATTACTATGGATTCTCCCATGAGGACGATCTTTTCAGCAAGCATGAGAGAGTAATCCGAGAAAAAGCAAAGGAACTCGGCAGGAGTGTTAAAATCATTGAGAAGAGAAAAATCCGCCCCTATGCCCCTTATCAGTTCAATATTGCCATTGATTTCATGGTTATTTAGATTCTCGGGCAATGTTATTCTTCTCCTTTCATGGATGAGATGTGTGCTTTTGAGAGACCAATTGAACCATTTGTCTGCCCGAAGTTAAGGTCTTTTGGGATTCCCAATGGGGAGGGAACTGGCTTTTTTTCATCCTTGCTCACAATCCATCTGATTTCATCTCCTACTTCAACATTCAATGCCCGGATTATACCAACGGGTCCTTCAATGATGTACCTGGATGCCTCCGCTGGAGCATAAACACGCCATGGTTTTGCGAGTTTAAAATCCACAACTTTCCTTGAAGAGTCGAGGAATATCACATCTATGCTCTTGAACATGAAGAACATGTGAATTGATGCACTCATTCGTGTCTCTGCAGGCAACAGAAACACAAGGGCATAATCTATACTCGGTTTAAACATCAATCCTACAGCACGCTTGAGGAAGGTATCAGCCAACCTAACCTCTCCATGCCAGACCTTCTTTTTGGTTTCGTTTATCAGCATATTCCCCTCTCTGCAAGTCTGTTGATAAAATTTTTGATTTGGTTTTTAACCTTTGGTTTCAAAAATTCCTATAAACCCTTTGTTAAAAACTCTTATGTGTAAACCTGAGGTGGTTAAGATGTACAGGATTACGGCAAAAGAAGAATTGGATGTCAGGGACTTTTTTATGGAAGTTGAAGCTCCCCATGTAGTTAAGGCATGGAAACCGGGACAGTTTGTTGTTCTGATGATACATGAAAGGGGCGAAAGAATTCCAATGTCAATATATTATGCAGACAGGGATACCGGCAGACTGGGAATGTTCATTAGGAGGCATGGGAAAACAACTTTTGACCTCTGGGATAACTTTAACGTCGGTGATTCTCTCTATAGTGTAGCGGGTCCTCTCGGGAGGCCAATAGAGATCAAGCACTATGGTAATGTTGTTTTTGTCTCAGATGCTGTCTGCGGACAGGCTGAAAACTATGCGACACTCAAGGCCATGAAAGAGGCAGGAAACTATACAATCTCCATCCAAACATTTGAAGACAAAGCCCACTCCTATCCCGAGAAATTCTTGGCAAAACCTGTTGCGGATGAGCACTATCTTACAACAGAGGATGGTTCAAGGGGGATAAAAGGTCATTACTTAGATGTCCTAAAGGGGCTCATTGAAAAGGATAAGGTCGATATCGTATTCGGCGGTGGAAAGCTGGGTTCACTCAAGAAGCTCGCCGAGCTGACGAAGGAATATGGAATTCCGACCATCGTGACAGTCAGGCAGATAATGGTAGACGGAACTGGAATGTGTGGCTCCTGCAGAATCCTGTATGATGGTGAGATAAAATTCGCCTGCCGTGATGGTCCGATGTTCGATGCACATAAAGTTGACTGGGATGATGTTATACGAAGAGACAGCCGTTTCGTGAGGGAGCAAAATATTGCAAAGGAACACTACCTGAAATCAAAGGGGGTGGTCTGAATGCCCAAACTCATTAAAGATAGGATTCCAACACCCGAGAGACCCGTGGAAGAGAGACTCAAAGGATTTGAGGAAGTTAATCTTGGTTATACTCTTGAACTGGCAAAGAAGGAGGCGGAACGCTGTCTCCAGTGCCCACCGGAATATGCCCCATGTATAAAGGGCTGTCCTGTCCATATAAACATCCCCGCATTTATAGCCAAAATCAAGGAAGGAGACTTGAAGGAGGCTCTTAGAATAATATGGAATGACAACACTCTCCCAGCCATAACCGGTAGAGTTTGTCCACAGGAGGATCAGTGTGAAGGGGTTTGTGTAGTTGGAAAGGTCGGAGATGCAATTGACATCGGTAAGCTTGAGAGGTTCGTTGCTGACTACGCCCGCGAAAAGGGCATAGACGAGGAACTCTGCAGGGAAATGGTTGGAAACGTTACTCCCAAAGAAGAGAAGGTAGCAGTGATAGGGGCAGGACCAGCTGGCTTAACCTGTGCTGGAGAACTTGCAAAGATGGGGTATAAAGTTACAATTTTTGAAGCCCTTCACCAGCCGGGAGGAGTTCTGGCCTATGGAATCCCAGAATTCAGACTTCCCAAGGATATAGTCAAATGTGAGCTTGACAGACTCAAGGAATTCAGAGTGGAGATAAAGACAGATCACATCGTCGGGAGGACAGTCACGATAGAACAACTCCTTCAGGAGTATGATGCGGTCTTCATAGGAACAGGAGCCGGAACTCCAAAACTCCTCAATATTCCGGGGATTCTTCTGTACAGAATCTATTCAGCCAATGAGTTTCTAACAAGGGTCAACCTAATGAAAGCATACAAATTCCCAGAATATGACACTCCAATAGCTATCGGAAAGAAGGTTATTGTCATAGGAGCAGGAAACACCGCCATGGATGCCGCCAGAACAGCCAGGAGACTTGGGGCAGAAGTCACGATTGCCTACAGAAGGGGAAGAGATGACATGACCGCAAGAATAGAGGAGATAAAACATGCCGAGGAGGAAGGGGTTAAATTTGAATTCTTCCTGACTCCAATAGAGTTCATAGGTGACGAAGAGGGCAAGGTTAAGGCAGTTAAGTTCATGAAGATGAGGCCACTCGAAGAGAGGGACTCCCGGGGTAAGAGAAAGATAGAACCCACAGGGGAGACTGTTGTTCTTGAAGCCGATACTGTGGTCATAGCTATCGGTCTCGAACCCAACAGGATAATCTGGGAATCAACGACAGGACTTGAAGTAGGAAAGCACGGAACAATAAAAGTTGATGAGAATCTTATGACGAGCATTTCTGGAGTTTTTGCTGGAGGAGATGCAATTAGAGGGGAAGCCACAGTTATCCTCGCCATGGGAGATGGAAAGAAAGCTGCAAAGGCCATAGATGAATATATCCAGAAAAGGAAGGCACATGTATGAATGTATTTCTTCCTCTTTTTTGATTAAGAGCCTAAAGAAAGAAGAAAGTTCGGAGGAGCCTAAAGCTCTCCTTTAAAAGCCTTTTCCCCAAGCTCAAATCCTTTGTGGAGAGCCTTAAGATTTATCTGTTCAGTTCCCTTGGGAACAGCATCCAGCACAGCTTTCTCCACAGAAGCCTCGCTTAGCACGTTGGAGAGCTTTGTAAGTAATCCTACCGTCAGGATGTTCATCGTCAGACTTAATCCAGTTGTCTCCTCCGCTATTTCCGTAAGTGGAAGGGCATAAACACGAAGCTTCTTTTCTATTTCAGGATGTCTATGAGGGATGAGGTCGCTTTCGACTATAGCAATCCCTCCATCTTTTACGAGATGAAGGTACTTATCATAAGCTTCTTGGGAAAAGAACACTGCACAGTCTGGACTAAGAGCCTTGGGATAATCGATAGGCTCATCGCTGATGACCACCTCAGCTTTACTTGCCCCACCCCTTGACTCCGGGCCATAGGCCTGTGTTTGAACTGCATAAAGTCCTTCATAAACAGCAGCAGCTCTCCCTACTATTACGCTCGCTAAGATAACCCCCTGACCACCAAATCCACTGAAGAGTATCTCCCTCCTCATCCTTCCCACCCCATCATTTTCTTTGCTCTCTTCTTATATTCTTCATATTCCCTGGCTAAACCGGGCCTGTCTCTATCAACGAATTCTCCAATGACAATCTTGCCCTCAAGTTCTTCTGGAGGCATTTTCTTAGCTTTGGAAAGGGGTACCGTTATCTTCTGGTACCATCTGAGCAGTTCTGGGGCCGTTTTCATTCTGTTTCTTCTTCCAAAGCTGATTGGACATGGGCTCAGGAATTCAACGAGGGTAAATCCTTCCTTTTGCAAAGCCTTCTTTATGCTGTTGATGCCCTGAAGGTAATTGAAAACGCTCCATCTGGCTACATAATTCGCTCCAGCAGCAACTGCAAGCTCCGCTATATCAAACGGATTCTCAAACTGTCCGTAGGGTGCTGTTGTACCACGGAGCCCCTTTAATGTTGTCGGTGCTACCTGACCACCCGTCATTCCATAGGTGAAGTTATTAATGAGAATAACCGTGATGTCAAGGTTTCTTCTAATGGCATGAATGAAATGGTTTCCACCTATTGCCGCAGTATCTCCGTCACCCATAAAGGCTATCACTTTTAGATCAGGATTTGCGAGCTTTATTCCCGTTGCAAACGCAAGAGCTCTTCCATGGGTTGTATGAAGGCCATCGAAGTTAACAAAACCCGGAACACGGGAGGAACAGCCTATACCACTGACCCATACTATTTCATCGGGGTTGAGACCAAGGTCATCTATGGCTCTTAGGGTGTACTGGAGAGCAGAGCCTATTCCACACCCCGGACAGAAAATCGTCGGAAGCATGTCCTTACGGAGATATTTTTCCCGAATTTCATAAGCACACTTCAAATACATCTCACACACCTCTCTTAACTCTCTCAATTATGTCCATGGGAGTATGAATTTCTCCGCCTATCTTCGGTATCAGCTCGACTTCTGCTTTTCCGTTGGCCCCTTCCTTTACGAGGTGATATACCTGTCCAAGGTTCATCTCCGGAACATATATCCTGTTAACCTGTTCGGCTATACCTTCAATCATCTCAAAGTCAAATGGCCATATCGTATTGAGCTTCAGCAGACCGGCCTTAATACCCTCCTCACGGAGACGCTTTACAGCTCTTATAGCTGATCTTGCAACAATTCCATAGCTGATTATTGCAATCTCAGCATCGTCCAGATCAAAAGTTTCATATGCTATGATATCCTCCTTGTTTTTCTCAAGCTTATCGATAATTCTCCTGATAAGTCTTTCATGAACTTCAGCATCAACAGTCTTTGGACGCCCTTTTTCATCATGCGTTAGGCCAGTTACGTATGTTCTATAGCCTTTTCCAAAAATCGGCATCGGAGGGATCATATCACCGTGTATGTTCCCAAAGGGATACTGGGCTTCTTCCTTGTTGGCGGGAAGTTTTCTGTAAACGAGTTCAATATCTTCCGGATTTGGAGTATAAACTCTCTCACGCATGTGAGCTATCTCAGCATCCGTGAGAAGAACAACGGGAGTTCTGTACTTCTCAGCCAGATTAAAGGCTCTAATCGTCATGTCAAATGCCTCCTGAACGGTGGCGGGAGTTAAAACAATGAGGCTGTGATCACCGTGAGTCCCCCATATTGACTGCATAACATCACCCTGAGCTCCCAAAGTTGGCTGGCCGGTGGAAGGCCCACCTCTCTGAACATCAACAACAACCACTGGAGTTTCAGTCATGATAGCATAACCAAGATTTTCCTGCATCAGGCTGAAACCTGGGCCGCTCGTTGCTGTCATGGCCTTTGCACCGGCCCAAGAGGCACCTATAATGGCAGCCATGCTGGCCAGCTCATCTTCCATCTGTATGGAGACACCATCAACGAGAGGCATGTAGAGTGCCATTGCCTCAAAAATTTCGCTGGCTGGGGTTATCGGGTAACCAGCATAGAACCTACAGCCTGCTAAGATTGCAGCCCTTGCTATTGCTTCATCACCCTGAATGAAGTCACTCCTACCTACAGGGAACGGATATTTCATTTTAATCCCTCCTCATAACCAACTCTAAAGGCTTTAACATTAACTTCCTCAGTCCCCTTAGGAACCCTCCTTCTTATAGCCTCCTCAACACTCTCCTTCTTAACGACCCCAGTTTTTGCAACCAAGTAGCCAAGGGCGACCATATTAACTGTTAAGGCCAAGCCCGTGTTTTCTTCGGCCAGACGAGTGAATGGTGCGCCGATATACTCGCGATCAGGTTTAACAAGGTCTGTATCAATGATAAGGATGCCCTCTCCTTTCAGTTCTTCTTTTGTTGAATCATAACCCAGCTGTGCCAGAGCAACTAAAACGTCGGCTTTTGTTACTATAAGGTCATAAATCGGTTCTTTAGATATGATAATATCAGCTATTGAGTGGCCCCCTCTGCTTGCAGAGCCGTAATCCTGAGTCTGGAGAACGTTTAATCCTTCAATGGCAGCAGCTTCTCCCAGTATAACCCCCGCAAGGATAACGCCTTGGCCACCTATACCAGCCAATCTAATCTGCATTATCATCACCCAAACCATAGCGGTCAGCTACCTCTTCAATCAGCTTGTTAATTTCTTCCGTAAATTCGGGTCTCTGTCTATTCACGATTTCTCCAATGATAAATTTACCTTCCAGCTCCTCTGGAGACATTTTTTTGGCTTTGCTCAGCGAAATACTGTTTTTAAGGAACCAGCGGAGCATCTCTGCAGGCTCCTTCATTTTGTTTCTCCTTCCATATTGAACAGGACACTGAGAAATCACCTCAACAAGAGAGAACCCCTTAACCTGCAGGGCCTTCTTTATGCTGGTTATGAGTTGGTAAATATGTGCCGTTGTCCATCTGGCCACATAGCTTGCTCCCGCCGCCGCTACCGTTTCACTTATCTGAAGCGGATGTTCTATGTTCCTGTAGGGAGATGTCGTTGTTATCGCACCGAAAGGAGTTGTTGGAGCGACCTGTCCCCCTGTCATGCCATAGATAAAGTTGTTGACGAGGATCACAGTTATGTCTATATTCCTTCTTGCTGCATGGAGAAGATGGTTTCCGCCTATACTCGCTAAATCACCATCCCCGCTTATCACCACAACCTTCTTATCAGGCAGGCCAACCTTAACGCCAGTTGCAAAAGCTATAGCCCTTCCGTGGGTTGTGTGCAAGGTATCAGCCAAGAAATAGGGTGATGCTATCCAAGCGGAACAGCCAATTCCACTAACGACAACAACGTCCCTTGGATCAAGATTGAGCTCATCAAGGGCATTTGCAAAAGCATTGAGAACCGTTCCACCTCCACAGCCAGGACATAAAGCAGTCGGAAGAGCTTCTTTTCTCAGGTATTTAACCTTGTCGTACTTGGAGTAAATCTTAACTGCCATCATGCAACACCCCTTATCTCCCGGAGGATTTCATCAACCCTCAGAGGAACTCCTCCAATCTTGTTGACGCCTTTAATTACAATATTGTCATTCACATAACGCTGCACTTCTAAGATAAGCTGTCCAAGGTTCATCTCTGGAACGAGTATTGCTCTAACATTCTTTGAGAGCTCCTTCATGCGCTTCCCGGGGAAGGGATGGACGGTTTTTGGAACAAATATCCCAGCTCTAATTCCTTCCTCTCTCGCCTTGAGAACTGCTCCAAGGGAAGGTCTCGCTGAAACACCCCAGCTTACGATAAGAATATCCATATCATCCGTGAAATACTCGTCCCATTTCTGTATTTCCTCTTTATGCTCTTCGATTTTCCTGTGAATTCTCCTCACAAGCCTGTCATGAACCTCCTGTGTATAGACATCTCTTAGACCATTTTCTTTATGGGTCGAGCCAGTGACATGGGTGAAATAGCCGCGACCGAAGAGAGGCATTGGAGGAATACCGTCCCCATGAGGATCACCAAAAGGAAGCTTTGCCTCTTTTTCGCTGGCAGGCAATTTACGATAGGTTATTTCAACTTCAGAGACATCAGGAATTCTTATCTGCTCTCTTGTATGAGCGATAACACCATCAAAAAGAACGATAACTGGAGTTCTCAGCTTTTCAGCCATATTAAACGCCCGGATTGTCTCCCAGAAGGCATCTTCAACACTTACAGGCGAAACCGCTATTATAGGATGATCACCGTGAGTTCCCCATCGTGCTTGGAAAAAATCTCCCTGAGCTCCCTTTGTTGCTTGACCTGTGGAGGGTCCGCTCCTCTGGACGTCAACCAGAACGAGAGGTGTCTCTGTCATTACAGCATAACCAAGGTTTTCCTGCATCAGGCTGAAACCGGGGCCGGCTGTTGCAGTCATGACCTTAAAACCTGTCCAAGAAGCCCCTATCATTGCCGCTATACTTCCTATTTCATCCTCCATCTGGAGGTAGTATCCACGAAGCTTCGGCAGTTCTCTTGCCATAGTTTCAGCTATTTCGCTGGATGGGGTTATTGGATAACCTGCATAAAACCTGCAGCCTGCAAAAAGAGCACCATATGCTACAGCTTCATTGCCCTGCATAAAATAGTTGCCCGGCTTGTAGAGCTTCCTCAAGAGCCTGAGCTGTTCAGGCTCATCACCTCGAATAATCATGAGTCACCACCTTACCGCGATGGCAAAATCCGGGCAGAGAAGCTCACAGAGTTTGCACTTGACGCATTTATCGGCATGGATGGGAATAGGGTAATGCACACCTTTTTCACTCAGCTCCTTGCTCCATTCAAAGACTTTCCTTGGGCACATCTCCAAACAGATACCACACCCCTTGCAGAGAAAAGTGTCGACGTCAATCTCAACTGCTTCTGTTTTTCCAACCACGAGATATTCCTCCTTATGGATTTCGACATCTGCCATAATCATCACCTGCAAACTGCTGATACTTTTACGTATGTAAAGCATTTAAATCTTTCGCATATTGAAGTTTTTCTCACATATTCGTTTCATGTAAAATTATTCAACAAAAAGAGGGAACTAATGCTTCGTTAGGATCTTATTAAGGCGATTTAATGACCATTTTTAGACATGCTTTTTTTGAGATGCCTTTACAAATATAAAGGGCACTGCTATTCACCACATAATAAGCTGCCAATCGAGGAGGTTTTCTTGAATTACAAACAACCATTCTTTCCTACATTCATGGTGCAGGTTGATGATATAACCCAACTCTTGCGTTGCCGAAAACCTCTTGATTGCTCTCCCTATAACCCGATCGTAATCCGTCAGACAATTGTGGGGTCCACGCTTTGAACCTGCTCCAACCGGATCACTTAAAATTCTCTTGTCTGGAAAACGTTTTTTAGCCCAGATAAGGACCTCAATCGCACTCCAGAGCCATGGTGGGCGGTACTCACCTTTCTCCCAGAGGCGCTCGTAAAGCGTCCCTTTCTGTATATCCGTGATGTTTATCGAGAAGGTGTCCGTGTATGGCTCGGCCCTGACTATGCTCTCCTTGACGTCCTCCATTCCATTCCTCTCGCTCATGAAGATGGGCTTGAGGAGGAGGTAGGTTTTAACCTTCGCCCCCGCTTTGTGTGTTATCTCGGCCGCCCTAATGAAGTCCTTGAAAGTGTTACCCTTGTTTATCGAGACGTCAGCGATGTCGTCGTTTGCCGTTTCGAGGCCGATGGCAACTTCAAAGTGCCTGTCAGGGACTATCTCGGCCAGCTCTCTAACGGCGTCATAGCGCACCAACTCACTCCTGCTCTCTATCACTACCTCCTCGACGTTCTCCATTCCAGTTAAAAGCTCGAAAATTTTCTCCCTCGTCTCGGGCTTCAGCTCACCGTTGTCGAGGAAAGAGCCGGAGGTGAACATCCTCACGGCAAAGGGGCCCTTTTTACCCTTGATTTTCTTCAGGGCCTGGCGAACGTAATCCACTATCGCTTCCTGACTCCACTTTTTCTTAGGCGCAGCTGCTGGATAGGAACACATATAGCAGGCTTTCCCTATTCTAAAGCGATAGCAACCTACCGTGGGCAGGATTATGAAGAGGGCCTTACCGGGCTTCCCTGCAACGTTATCCTCACTGATCCAGAATGTCATGTTCTCACCAGAGTGCGCTTTGATTGAGGGTTTTTAAATATGTAGGAAAGCTTTTATCCACGAGCTACAATCTCTAATTATGCAAACTCCACGAATACTGATAACAAATGATGATGGAATCTATTCAAAGGGAATACGAGCAGCTGTAGATGCCCTCAGAGAACTTGGTGAGGTTTATGTAGTTGCACCCTTATTCCAGAGGAGTGCAAGTGGCAGAGCAATGACACTCCATAGACCATTGAGAGCAAAGAGGGTAGCATTTAAAGGAACAAAGGCAGCATATGCTCTCGATGGCATGCCTGTCGACTGTGTTATATTTGCTATAGCCCGCTTCGGAATTTTCGATCTTGCTATAAGTGGAATAAATCTCGGTGAGAATCTCAGCACAGAAATAACAGTCTCTGGGACAGCTTCTGCCGCAATTGAAGCTGCTACACACGAAATTCCCAGTATAGCGATAAGTCTTGAGGTTGACTGGAGAAAAACTTTGGGAGATGGTCAGGGAATAGATTTCTCAATCGCTTCTCGATTCCTCAGAAGGATAGCAGGGGCAGTTCTTAGGAAGGGCCTCCCAGAGGGTGTTGATATGCTCAACGTGAACATACCCTCTGATGCCACCGAAGAAACTCCCATAGTCCTAACCCGGCTCGCAAGGAGGATGTTTAATCCCACCATCGAGGAGCGCATAGACCCCAAGGGAAATCCATATTATTGGGTCGTCGGGAGGAGATGCAAAAACTTTGAGCCCGGGACGGATGCTTACGCTCTGAAGGTCGAGAGGAGGGTTAGTGTCACTCCTATAAACATCGACATGACTGCTGAAGTGGATTTGAAAAATATTGGGAGAATGTTTTAAGCCTCCCCAAAAATCCTTTCCACAAACCACCTCTCGTCGAAGGGCTTTAAGTCATCATATCCCTGGCCAAGGCCAATAAAGAGTATCGGCGCTCCAATTGCGTGACTTATGCTTAATGCGGCACCACCACGAGCATCTGCGTCGAGTTTTGTAAGAATGACACCATCTATTTTCACCGCCTCATTAAACTGTCTTGCCTGTTCTATTATGGCATTTCCAGCCAAGGCATCTCCCACAAAAATTACTAAATCAGGCTTTGCAACCCTAACTATCTTTTTCATTTCATCCATGAGGTTTCTGTTCCTTTCATTTCTCCCAGCAGTATCTATGAGGACAACATCTATGCCTCTGGCCTTAGCATGCTCTATTGCATCATAGGCAACTGCCGCAGGGTCTGCTCCATATGAATGTTTAACTACTCTAACACCTACCCTTTTAGCGTGTTCTTCCACCTGATCTATCGCCCCGGCCCTGAAGGTGTCACTGGCAGCTATGACAACACTCAAGCCGTTCTTCTTGAGCCAGTGGGCCAGTTTAGCTATTGTCGTTGTCTTTCCGCTCCCATTAAAGCCCACGAATGCTATAACAAATGGTTTATCTCCTTTCGATCTTATTGCCTCAAGAAAGTTTAACTTTTTCTCGGGAGTTATAAGCTCAAGAACTGCCTCTCTAACGGCATCCTCAACAATCTTCTTTTTATTAGTTCCTATTTTAACCTTCTGCCCTACCAGCTGCTCTTTTATTCTCTCTTTGAGCTCTTCAACTGCCTCAAGGGCAACATCGGCCTCAAGAAGTTCCAACTCCAGATCCCATAGCGCTTTCTCAACATCTTTCTCGCTTATCTCGGTTTGAGCCACCTTATCAACGAATGATCCCAATTTCTCCTTCAGTTTTCCAAACATGCCATCACCCAATTCACTGAGGGTGTGAAGACTTTAAGGCTTTTCCTATTGAAAGCGATATAAAACTGGCATAAACCGCTCAAAGGCCCCCATGATGACCAGCCTGCAGAATCCTCTGAAAAATGCACCGCTCTTTACCCGCTGGGAGGTAATTGCAGGCCTTCTCCTTGGATATCTGCTTTGAAGAAGAAATAGCCCTCAGCGATAGCTGGTGTCATCATATCTCAGACCCGAAACCGCTCTTCATTGGGCATTTTTATTTATTTTCGTCGTATATAACACTTTTTTTCAACGACTTTTCCCTTTTCAAATCTATAAACATCTACCCTCTCAAAACCAACAGTTTCACGCTTGTATGCAATTAAGTAATTGATTAATTCTTTAATTCCATAATGTGCTATCGAATCTTTCACGTATTTTCTCTCGTATAGAAGAATCAGCTTATCCTTATTTTCTTCCAGCCAGTTATAAAGCCTTGCACGTGAATTTTTTGGTCCTGATAGAGGATTTAAAATCAAATATGCGTCAAAGGAGAACCTCTTGTATGGGGATCCTATAAAGAGATTCCTCCCACTTAACTCAAAGGGCAAATCTTCAGCCAGAACTGTTAAACCTCTATCCAGCCATGATTTTATATATATTCTCCCAAGCTTTTTTGCATCTCCTGTTAGCAGAACTATTCCTCTCTCAAGATTGGCGATTTCCTTGAGCATATCCATCGTAAAAAATTCTGCATTGGAGTTAAAATTCTTTCTAAATCTGTGTCATCATGAGAAACCATAAAGTATATATTTTGAAAAATCTCTATGCTTCTGAAGAACTTCCAGAGGTGTTTTATAAATGAGGAAAGAGTCACTTGCCTTTTTAATGATAGGCCTTCTGGCTCTCAGCATAGTGGCCAGCGGCTGCATAAGTGGCGGAGGAACCACAAGCGAAAAGATAAATATTCTCTACACCTATACGGGTTCATTTAGTGATCCAGCTAAGGGTAAGACTGCCGCACAGGCCCAACTCCAGCAAGGTGCATGGGTCATCTACCAAGTCGCCGGTGGAACAGGTCTCGGTGTTTTCGAAGCAGTTGGTAACTACCTCAAAGCCAACAATAAGAAGATGGGACCACCTTTTGCAATAGGTGTTGATTCAGCCCAAGACTGGATTAAACCGGGAGTTATAATCGCAAGCATGATGAAGCGTGTTGACGTCGGTGTCTACAACGCAGTCAAGCAGGCGGAAGAAAATCAATTCAGAGGTGGTGTTGTTGAGCTTGGCCTCAAGGAGGGTGGCGTTAAGCTCAGCACCATAAAAGACGTTGAGGACATGTTCAATTCACTGCCGGCAGATGTCAGACAGAAGAAGCTTCAAGAGCTGGGGTTCCAGAATGAACAGCAACTCTTTGAGACTCTGAACAAGACCCGTGCTCAGGTTCCGGATTGGATATGGAAGGCTGTTGAACAGCTCCAGCAAGACATCATTAGCGGGAAGATAATCATCCCGAAGGCTACTGATAAAAGCCAGATTGAAGCCCTCAGAAAGAGCACAAGCTTGGACCAGATGGAAAAACTCGCCAAAGAATGGGCAGCCAGTGCTCCTAAGCCTGAAACTTACTTCAACAAAACCATTAATGAGAGACAGAACACAAAGAAGATAGCAATTGTATATGATATTGGCGGAAGAGGTGATCTAAGCTTCAACGACATGGCATACATGGGAGCTGAAAGGGCAGCCAAAGACTTTGGACTTCAGCTTACCCAGCTCCAGAGCAACAGCGAGAACGACTATCTGCCAAACCTAAGAACCCTTGCCAAGAGTGGGCAGTATGATATAATCATTGCTGTAGGATTCATGATGACCAAAGCTGTCAAACAGGTTGCCGCAGAGTATCCGAAGCAGAGATTCGTTATCATAGATGGTTATGATCCAAAAATGCCGCATAACGTCCAAATGGTTCTCTTTAAAGAAAATGAGGGTTCTGCTTTGGCAGGAGCATTAGCGACTTTAATAGCACTCAACGACGGCAAGAACACCATCGGTATTGTTCTTGGTATGGAAATCCCGGTTCTATACAAGTTTGAAGGTGGTTATCGCTTCGGTGCTGATTGGGCACTTAATTATTACAAGCAACACAAACAGTGAATTCCTTCCTTTTTTATTTCACTCTTTGGAGGTGATTCAATGGATGCAGAGAGAGTTCCAGTGCTCGAGATGAAGAACATCGTCAAAATTTATCCAGATGGCACAGAGGCCTTAAAAGGCGTTGATTTGAAAGTTTATGAAGGAGAAATTCTGGGACTCCTCGGTGAAAACGGAGCAGGTAAGACAACCCTTATGAAGGTCCTATTTGGAATGCTTAAGCCTACTGAGGGAAGGATATACCTTCATGGAAAGGAGGTTCATTTTAAGAGCCCAGCTGATGCTCTAATGAATGGTATTGGAATGGTGCATCAGCACTTTACTCTCGTTGAGGTTTTCAACGCCCTTGAAAATATCATTCTTGGGATGGAAGGTCATGGACTGCTTTCAAAGATAGATGTTGGAAAAGCCCGAAAGAAGCTTCAGATGCTCATGGATGAGCTTAACTTTCAGGTTCCGCTTGAAGTTCCTGTGGAGAACCTTCCAGTGGGTGTCCAGCAGAGAATAGAAATTCTCAAGATGCTCTTTAGAGATGTTAATGTTCTCATTTTGGATGAGCCCACTGCAGTTTTGACCCCTATAGAGGTTCGCGAGCTCTTTGAAGTTTTGAGAAAGCTCAAAAGTCAAGGTAAGACAATAATTTTCATCAGCCATAAACTTAATGAAGTCATGGAGATAACCGACCGTGTAACTGTCATAAGGAGGGGAAAAGTAATAGGGACCGTCAATACCAGCGAGGCTACGCCTAAGCTCCTCGCCAGAATGATGGTTGGAAGGGATGTTGTTCTCAGAATTCAAAAACCACCAAAGGAACCGGGAGAACCGATACTGCAGGTTCAGAACCTCTGGGTAAAGGGAGATCGCGGTGAGGAAGCTGTTAAGGGGCTCTCCTTCGAAGTCCGTGCTGGTGAAATATTCGGTATAGCCGGTGTTGAAGGTAACGGTCAGAGTGAGCTTGTAGAAGCTATAACAGGACTTAGAAAAGTTGAAAAGGGGAAAATAATCCTGAAAGGTATGGATATAACAGGCAAAGCCCCTCGCAATCTGTATGACCTCGGTATTGCCCACATTCCAGAGGACAGAACTCACATGGGACTTATTCTTGAAATGAGCGTTATGGAAAACTCGATCCTCGGACTTCACTGGAAGGAAGAGTTCTCAAAGGGATTTTCTCTTATAGACTGGAGCAGGGTGGAGAGACATTCCCAGGCCCTTATTGACGAGTTTGAGATAATAGCACCTGGAACAAAAGCCCCAGTTAAATCCCTCAGCGGCGGAAACCAGCAGAAGCTTATAGTTGCAAGAGAGGTCAGCAAAAAGCCCGAGTTCATAGTGGCCGCCCAGCCAACGCGAGGTGTGGATGTAGCTTCAACAGAATACATCAGAAACTACCTTGTAAAGCTTAGAAACGAGAATAAGGGTGTTCTTCTTGTCTCTGCAGATCTTGATGAGGTTCTTCAGCTGAGTGACAGGATGGCAATAATGTACGAGGGTGAATTCATGGGCATTGTAAAGCCTGACGAGGTTACAGAGGAGCAGATTGGTCTCATGATGGGAGGTGTCAGAGAATGAGCGTGAGTGGAGAGCT
The DNA here is from genome assembly GCA_964487115.1 of uncultured Thermococci archaeon. Classification (GTDB taxonomy): domain Archaea; phylum Methanobacteriota_B; class Thermococci; order Thermococcales; family Thermococcaceae; genus Thermococcus. Next base: position 18,949 of record CAZAPD010000012.1, read on the forward strand.
CAGAGGTTACGTAAAGCCTTTCACAGAGAGCGTTTTGGCTATATTGATCGGAGCTTTCATAGGAGCTATAGTCCTCTGGGCAAGCGGATATAGTGCTGTCGACGCTTATAAGGCCTTGATAGCGGGTGCCCTTGGCTCTGTCGATGGAATAGCTGAAACGCTGAGCAAGTCAACACCTCTTATCCTAACCGCCCTGACATTTGCAATTGGAGCCAGAACGGGCCTCTTCAATATCGGCGCAGAGGGAACGGTCTACTTTGGAGCAATAACCGCCGTTGCTGTAACCCAATATCTCCAAAATCCAATAGCTGGCATGATAGCTGGTATTCTCATAGGTGCCCTGTGGGCACTCCCGGCAGCAGTTCTCAAAGTCTACCGGGGGGTTCACGAAGTCATCTCAACTATCATGTTTAACTGGATAGCCGTCTATATTGTGGGCTGGCTCGCTTTGGATGTCTTTTATAATCCCAAAGATCCCAACAGCACCCTTGCAATTCCCCCGAGTGCCCGATTGCCACTTCTCATTTCAAATACCAGCCTTTCATGGGCCTTCATAGTATCAGTCATCACGGCGATTGTTATTTTCGTCGTGATGTGGCATACAAAGCTTGGCTATGAGCTCAGAACCAGCGGGCAAAATCCCACAGCAGCCAGATATGGGGGTATTAATCCAAAGATCGCCGCTATATGGTCATTCGTGCTTGGTGGCATGACAGCAGGTCTTGCTGGAGCCGTTCAGGTAATGGGAGTTCCACCAGGCTATGCAATAACCCAAGGATTGGCCAACGTTTCAGGATATGGGTTTGACGGCATAGGTGTTTCACTCGTCGGCAGGAATCATCCCCTTGGCATAATCCTCGCAGGAATCCTCTTCGGCATGCTGAATGCCGGTGCCACACAAATGCAACAGACCGGTGTCCCCCTTGAGATGGTTAAAATCATAGAAGGCATCATCATCGTTGCTGTTGCCGTTCCCGGCTTGGCTGACCTGTTCAAGAAACTCTTCAGGAGGGGATCAAAGTGAACGAGAGCATGATTGTGGGTCTGCTCCTCGGTTCACTGGCGGCCATGGTGCCAATAGTTCTTACGAGCGTTGGAGCTGTCGTCAGTGAGAGAGCAGGTGTTGTCAATATCGGCTATGAAGGAATCCTCATGCTCTCGGCATTCTTCGGCACTATAATAGCCGAGCTTGCTCACAGTGGATGGGCTGGAATACTTGGCGGAGCCCTCGTTGGCATGCTCATCGGTGCCGTCCATGGAATCCTCACAGTCTATCTTAAAGGTGATCATGTTATACCCGGTATAGGTATAAACCTGCTCGGTTACGGAGCTGTGGCGTTCGGGATAAGAGCATACTGGGGAACTGCTGGTCAACATCAGGTACCAAGCTATGCTCAGATCAAACCTCTGTGGATGGATGCCTTTGGAAATTCCCTCAGTCCGATGGTGGTAATAACATTTATAGTTACAATCCTCGTCTGGTGGATGCTCTTCAAGACACCTCTCGGGTTGAGAATCAGGTCTGTGGGGGAAAACCCTGAAGCCGCTGATGCCCTCGGAATAAACGTTGAGCTTTACCGCTTCGGTGCAGTACTCTTTGCTTCGGCATTGGCTGGAGCTGCAGGGGCTTATCTCAGCGTAGACTGGCTCGGAACGGTAACGAAGCAGATAGCCGCGGGGAGGGGATTCATAGCCCTTGCAAACATGGTCTTCAGCGGATGGAATCCAATTTTGGCACTGCTTGGAGGATTTCTTTTCGGATTCTTCGACAACTTAGCCATATGGATACAGAACAATCCATGGATGGCAGGAACCGTGCCGTGGCAGTTTATTGCAACCCTGCCGTATGTAGTGACCTTGATAGTGGTCGCAGGAATCATAGGAAGAGCCAGACCGCCCAAGTGGGACGGTAAGCCATACAAGAGGGAGTGATCATCTCCCTCCCCTCATTTTGTAAATTATTCCAATTAAGAGGATAACAGCCAATCCTCCAAGAAGTTTCCAAGGGATTCCGGTGGAAACATTGGAAAGCTGTGTGGAACTATAGGATAAAGTTGAAGTAGAGCTTGATGTTTGAGAAGAAATTGAACTTGATGGTGATGAAGGGGTTATATTCTCATCCGATTTTTTGAAAGGCACTTTTTTACAGAGCTTCAGTTGGGTTGAGGGATAATAGGGCTGATTTCTGTAAGCACTGAGGAACTCCCCAGAAAGATTTCTGAAGGTACCGTTATACAGCAGAAGTTTATCTCCACCAAAGACAACGAGTCCTCTTTTAGAAGATACCATTGAAGCTCCCTCAATCTCAAACGGCAGTTTTATGCTCTTTGGGTTTCCTCCACTCATTTCTATCAGGTGCGTGCCGTTTGTAAAGTACATACTTCCATTCCAGAAGGAATAGCCGAAGTAATCCTTCCCCGTGAATTCTCCAAGTCTGTGTCTGCTGAGATCAAAGACTGTGTAGTTACATCTTTTGAAGAGGAAAAATCTGCACTTCTGCTCCAGAACAGTGCCGTTAAGATAGTAGTAGAGAGTGTCATTTTTCGGAGGGAAGAGCATATTGAGGGAGCCATTGTAAAAGTAGAGGGATTTAAATGCCTTGGAAGGAGCAGGTTCTCCAAGTATCATGTCTCCTTTATAATCTACAGGAACCAGATTTTTGGTGAACTCCCCAATTTTTTCTAAATTTTTGAAATTCCAGAAGTAGAGGTTTCCATGTTCCAAGATTGCTACTCTATCATCTGGTAGCTCAAGTACATGCCCTTTTACAGGAAGGCGGATAAAAGAAGTTCCGTTGAAGATAGCCCATATATCGGTTCCTTCCTGCTGAAAAATGAGATAACTACCTGTTCTGTAGAGGAACTTCAGGGGGACTCCAAGATAGAGAACTCTTCTAAACCCTTTTTCGCTCACATTATAGATTTCGGTTGCCGTTCCATTTCTGGCTATGAAGAATTTTCCTGCATACTCCCCATGAAGGGTATCAGCTTTCCACAGACAGGAGCCGTTATAGAGGTAGGATATTCCACCCTGAGAGTTTAGGACGTAGAATTCTCCAAGTCCCCCAAGAGGTTTAAAGTTCAGTCCTATAAGGGTAAAATTTGTCCAGTTGTAATAGTAAAGCAGCCTTCCCTCCCAGAGGGGCTTTATAATCAGGAACAACCCCTTGCTCCATGGGAAAACAGATTCAATCCGAAATTCCTCCATCTTCAGAGGCGTGGAAACGTCCTTAAGCTTATCCGTCAGCTCTTCAAGCTTTCCTTCGCGGTATATGTAAAGCCTTGAGCTCCCATCGTTCCAGTAGCTGTATATAAACAGCTCCTTCCCGGCGGGTATTATGCTGAACCCACCAAAATATTCGCCGAGAGGAAAAACCTGCCTCATGCCATCTCTCACTATTACCAGCTTCCGCTCTTTATCCTTATATCGAATATATGCCACACCATCACCAAAGGGAGCAGTTCCCCTTAAGTAAGACCAGTAATCCATTGAACCAAGATAATGCTCTATCCTCACTCTTGTTTCAGCAAGTCCTCTGAGGGATATTATTTTATTCCCGACGACAAGTTTGGGCGATATGTTTCTGTAACCCTCTACATAGACATAACCGGATGCTGTAGGTGTTAAATTGTGCCCTTCAAGACGATATAGCTGTGGATTCTGAGAATAAAGGGAATATTCATCCCCAAGATACCATGTCCCATTCCAGCCGTAGACTGAGAGACCAATATAGGGGTACGTGATATTCAGAATAAACTCAGATGAGGTTAGATTCCATAGATAGAGGGCATACCAGGGAGTTTTATTGATATAATCATTGATCTCGATCAGAAGATGTGTTCCATTGAAGGAGTAATCCTCGATGAAATGCGAGGTGTTGAATGTGAAGATTTTTCCGTTTTTGAGCACATGGATCTCTTCCAGGTAATCAATCTCAGAGCCTTTACGAATTCTTTTTACACAGGAAAATATCCAAGCTTCATTTCCATAGCGAGCATCAACAACCTCCCCATCCAGTGTTAAAGAGCGCATTGGAAGGGTCCCGTTGAAGAAGTAGAGGGTGGTTGAATTGTAGTAACCATTTTTCTCCGCAATAACAATTTCATTCCCGTTGAAATACATGTTCCACATGTGAATACTCATGTTGAAGAGAGGCTGGATGCTCCAGTTTCGCATTCGTATCACGGAGAGATGATATGGTATGATCTTCGCCAGAATCCAGCCATTCCACCAGAATAGCGGGGTATATCTTCCAAAATCCACCCTGTAGAACTTTCCATCTTCATAGAGATACCAGCTCAGTTTTCCCTCCTTCCCGCACCCCTGCTGGGAGTCGCAGCCTGTAAGAATTTGATATCCAGCAAAGAGCAGAACTTGCCCATCACCGGGAATAATGTCATCTATGCTGAAAACTTTTATTTCCTCTTGAGCGGAAACATATGTTGAAATACTCATTACAGTGATTAAAATAGTGACCAATAAAGCCAATCGTCTCATTTTTATCATGTAAGTTTAACCTAACAATAGTATTTAAAATTTTCTGGATGGAAGTGGTAAGTTAGCCTTTTATAATGAAACCCACTGCGGCCCCGAGGACAATGCCAACAATGAGAGAGGCAAAAATATACGCTATCCAATTATTGTTCCTGACAGGTCTCTCTACGATCTCCGTTCCCGAAAGTGCCTTGATTATCTGAGCGGTGTTCTTCTCCAGAATTTCTGTATAAGGCTTATCCTTCCAGAAGACGGTAATATCTGCCAGAGGTTTGCCGCTCTTCATTGACAGATCTAAAGCAGCATTTTTAAGCTGTTCTGGACTGGTTGAGGAATACACTATCAAGGTGGCATTTTCCGCTGTTTTCAAAAGCTCGTCAACTCCTACCGCCGGAACTTCTTCTTCAGGTTTAATCGATGCAAGGGCCTTAATTCCAAGCCATTCAACAGCATATTGATTGGACGGCATCTGAATCACTGCATTTGACCCCCGAGAAACAACCTTCATATAAGCACTGGCAATTGATTCAACCTTAAGTTTAAAGTTTTCAAATCTTTCTTTATAGATACCAGCATTGTAAGGATAGCGCTTTACAATAGAATCCTCCACAGCCTCAGCTATCGCCACGGCGTTATATGGATCGAGCCATACACCATGAGGATTGTTCTTTTCGTTATACCAGTGCTCCTTCATGTAGCGAAAGCCAAATTTCTGGTAGTCTTCTATCAAGAGGACATATCCTCTAATAATTCCTTCCTTCTGGAGCTCAACCATTCTCTGTTCCGCCGGCAGGTGCCCTCCCGTTGTCACTATCACATCGGCCTTCTCAAGCATTCCAACCTGCTGGGCTGTAAGCTGATACTCATGAGGATCAACCCCCGGAGGGATTAGATAAACCACCTCAACTGAATCTCCAAAGGCTTCCTTCACAATGCTCGCTAACGGTGTTATTGAAGTCACAACCAGCGGCTTTTCTCCTGAAGCTGCTGTAAGAGGTAATGCTGCTCCAAAGATAATCATGATCATAAGAAAGAGTGTTGCTCTCATTTTCGGCCACCCTAATTAATTTTCAATATTGGCTTTAAAGATTATCGGATGCCCAAAACATATCACACTCACCCCAGCAGGAGCGATAACCTAATAAGATATAACCCAGAACTTAGCGAGGTGGTGAAAAAATGGGAATTAGAGTGTATAACACCCTGACAAAACAGAAGGAGGAATTCAAGCCGTTAAGAGAAGGAGAGGTCAGGATGTATGTTTGTGGTCCGACGGTTTATGATTACACTCATCTCGGTCATGCAAGAACTTATGTCGCTTTCGATGTTATAAGACGCTATCTTGAGCACAGGGGGTACACCGTCCTGATGGTTATGAACTTTACCGACATAGATGATAAAATTATCAGAAGATCCAATGAGACTGGAGAAGATCCAAAGGAGCTCGCTGAGAAATTCCTCCGCTACTTCCTTGAGGACATGAATGCCTTGAAAATCAAACCCGCTGATATCTATCCACGCGTTACGGAGCACATAGGGGAGATAATAGAATTTGTGAAAAAACTTGAGGAAAAGGGATATGCATATGAGGGGAGCGACGGCGTTTACTTCGAGGTTCAGAAGTTCGGGGGCTATGGAAAGCTCAGCGGAATCAAGCTTGAGGAGCTAAGGAAAGGGGCGAGAGTCGAGCCGGGTGAGGGCAAGAAAAATCCAGAAGATTTTGCTCTCTGGAAGAAGGCAAAGCCCGGTGAGCCAAAGTGGGAAAGTCCGTGGGGAGAGGGCAGGCCCGGCTGGCACATAGAGTGCTCCACGATGAGCACCAAATATCTCGGCGAAAGTTTCGACATCCATGGAGGCGGCAACGACTTAATCTTCCCGCACCATGAGAATGAAATAGCCCAGACTGAAGCATGCACCGGCAAAGAATGGGTGAGATACTGGCTTCATACCGGTTTCGTCATGGTAAGCGGGGAAAAGATGAGTAAAAGCCTCGGAAACTTCGTAACGATAAGAGAACTTCTCAAAAGGTACAGCCCCGAGGTCATACGTTTCTTTGTTCTCCAGAAGCACTACCGCTCGCCCCTTGACTATACGGAAGAGGGTATTCAACACGCCAAGAACAATCTTGAGAAGCTCTACAATACGCTTGAGAACATCAGAATTGCCCTTGAAAAGGCAGAGCTCTCCTTCAAATGGGACAATAAAGAGTTTGAACTCTACGAAATCATCAGAAATGCCAGAAAGAAGTTCTACGATGCAATGGACGATGATTTCAACACTGCAGAGGCCATGAAGCCAATCTTCGAAGTAGCGAATGGTGTAAACAGATACCTGTCAAAGATTGAAAGGCCAAAAGAAAGTGTGCTCAGGAAAGCTCTGGAATTCTTCAGGATTGTTGGGGAGATTTTTGGAATCTTTGAGGAATACTTCAAGGAGCAAAAGGCAGGAGAGGAGGAAGCACTTATAGGATTGCTGGTTCAGGTCAGGACCGAGCTCAGAAAGCAGAAAAACTTCGCTCTGGCAGACAGAATCAGAGCCGAGCTCAAGGCTCTGGGCATACAGCTTGAGGACACGCCACAGGGAACAATATGGAAGAGGATCAATATATGAGAACTCAAGAGCGCGGATTCTAACGCGCCCTTTATTTAACATTTATTCATCAAAGAAAGCTTTAAAAACTTCAGCCTTTTAACTTTGGTAAGGGAAATCATGAAAGAGTTTCCGGCTTATTTGGCTTCTTGGGAAGATATTGAAAGATGGGCAAAAAAAGGCGCATGGAAGGTTCTTGAGAGTGAGTGGAGGCCTGACGTCATCGTAGGTCTCGCCAGGGGTGGATGGATTGCAGCTCGTTTATACTGCGACTATCTCGGCATTAAAGACCTCGTGAGCGTGAAAGTCGAGCACTGGGGAGTCACAGCAACTCCAGACGGAAAAGCCCGGCTTAAATACGGCTCAAACTACAGCCTTGAGGGCAAGAAGGTTCTGATTGTTGATGACATATCTGATACAGGTGAAAGCCTTACGCTGGCAAAAAATTATGTTGATTCACAGAAACCGGCAGAGGTAAAGGTTGCAACGCTCCTAACTATTAAGGGATCTCGTTTTAAACCGGATTACTACGGGGAAGAAATCGATTGGGCATGGATAGTGTTCCCATGGAACTTCGTCGAAGATATGATAAACCTCGCAGGCAATCTCTTTGAAGAGAAGACAGAACTTACATTGGAGGAGATTATCGGACTTTTTAAGAAGCTCCATGGTATCGATGTTCCAAGAGAAAAGCTCGAAGAGGCCTTGAAATTCGCCGAGAAGAGAAAAGTATTTAAGAGAAGAGGCGAAATCTGGACTCGGTGATAACTTGAATAAAGATAAGATGGTTAAAACCATTAGGGAGCACAGCAACTATTCCCGCGAAATTTATGAGATGCATGAAGACAGCATAAACAGTGCTCTTGAAAACTATGACAGGCTTAAAGAAGATTATTTAAATGACCATTCGAGGGCTAGAATCGTTAGGATAGTTTTTAATGAGGATAACGGCCTTCCGCTGGCTTTGGAATTTAACAAGAAGGATGACTCATTCAAAGGCTTCACAATAGCTATAGGCAAACCCCATATAAAGACTGAAGCTAATGGAGAAGAGCATCAAGACTGAACATAAAATCCCATTTCCATTTCATTTCCTGCGAAGATTTCATAGCTACTTAGATAGTATGTTGGATTCCTGTAGACTCTTGTGCCATACCTGTCAGTGCCGGCGATCCAGATGATATAATTCTCTGGATTAAAGGGATTTCTGATAGCCATTATAACGGATGCGTTGGAATAGTTGGCATTCCACCCTTCGAGGACAGGATAAACCCCGTTTTCCCGAAGTATAAAAGATGTAACTTTCCAATCCCAGTGTTTCGATTTTTCCAGAATCCACTTATCGCCATACTTCACAAAGTGAAGCGGGAGATAGTTTTGCATCTCAGCAACAATTTTGTTGGCAACAGGCCCACCAACGAGGACGAGATTCTCCTTCAGCTCTTCATGGGTGATGTTGATGTCGGTCTTAACCTCTACATTAACATTTTCTGGCCATTGGGAGTAGAAAGTCCTCAGACAATCCGCCACAGTATCGGCTGTTTCCTCATCGTACTTAACACCCTTGGGATCAGGGTTCTGAGTACCGTAGATAACAATGATCCTTCCGGCAACGGCGGCTTTATCAAGTGCCCTGAGGGGTGTTACCGGAATGTTCTCTTTGTAGAGCTCTTCAGCTTTCTTCGGAGGGATTTGTCTCCTGAGCTCCTCCAGCATTTCAGGAACATAATCATTCAGGGGTTTGCCCTCTTTCAGGCTTATGTGTGCATATTTTTTGTACATATCTACAATTTCGCTGATCCAGAACTCCCCCCACGCCCTTTGCATCCATAACGAAAGGTTAGCATAGACTGGATTTACATGGCTCAAAGCAAAGTCCTCCCATCCGTCAGCAAAGCCTTCGTATATCATCCCTACATTGCTCCAGAAGTGCATGTCATAGCGAGCTAAGTAGGGCATGTCATCCTCTATGATACTCTCAAAATATGTGAGGTTTAAGAGGATGTTGCGGCTTTTCCAGAGTTCTTCGCTTGTAATATCATGCCCGAGTTCATGGTAGAGAAATGCGAGGTAGTTGAGTTCATCAAGCTTTCTGTTCCTGATGAAGTCCCTGTTAAGAGGCAGGCCGAATATAGTGTCCTTAGCAGTCCTATGGCTCCAATCTGTCCTCTGAGGTACTCTTCTTACAAGAGGCGGTATACCTCCTGCCCCATAAATCTGAGTGCCGTTTATACTGGGATTAAAGCTATGGCCATGAACTGCGACCAGATACGGATGAAGGAACTCAAAGTGCACGTTGGAGATATTAACGTACTTTCCCATGAATTTATCGGGAGGTAAGAGCTTCAATGCATTTATGTAAATTTCCAAATCATCCTGATAATAGTCCTGGTGGCTGTTATAAAAGTTCATAAAATCCGTTTTCTCTGCAAAATCCCTCAGTGCATTCAGAAAGTCAAGAAACCACCTGTCGTTCAAGGGCACCAGTGGCTTTAGCTCAGGGGGTTCAGAGCACATTAGCAGAGCAGCCTCAAGGTTAAAAATCACCATATCCCTATTCGGGATCGAATTAATATCTCCAAGACGTTCTTTGATCATCTCAACAGCTTTATGGTTTCTGTATGCGCCGAAATATGAATCAACCTCATTAAGATAGCTTCCCCTGTTTATTATGAATGGATCAGTTCTGCCGAAGGCAAGGTAGTAGACCACCGAGAAGAGCTCCGAATTTGGGCTTATTTCTACAGAAACATTTGAACTTACGTTGTGGGCCTCCGCTGGAAGTGCTGCACCTACAAGGATTAAGCAGATTATCAGAACTGCTCGCCACTTCATGACGACACCCGGTAGTATTTTGGGGCTGTTTTTATAAAATTTCCGATAAGTTACCACTGGTACTTTGGCGACTATACAATCTAACTCTTAGGCAGCATCTAATTATCACTTCCGGCAAAGCTTAAAAACCCTCTCTTCAATCTTAGAGCAGCAGAGCAGCGAAAAGAGAAGGAGGTTATGCTCATGAAGATAAAGAAGGGAGACGTCGTAAGACTCCACTATACTGGAAAAATAAAGGAAACCGGGGAGATTTTTGACACGACCTTTGAAGAAATTGCAAAGGATGCTGGCATTTACAGTGAGAAGGGAATATACGGCCCTGTCCCGATAGCAGTTGGTGCTGGGCATGTTATAAAAGGTCTCGACGAACAGCTTGAGGGCCTGGAGGTTGGAAAGAAATATGAAATTCTCATTCCACCTGAGAAGGGATTTGGTAGAAGGGATCCAAAACTCATCAAAACATTCACTCTCGGACAGTTTAGAAGGCAGGGGCTTTATCCCTTCCCGGGAATGGATGTTGAGGTAACAACAGAAAGTGGGAAAAAGCTCAAAGGTAGAGTTCTGAGCGTTTCAAGCGGTAGAGTAAGAGTCGATTTTAACCATCCCTTCGCGGGAAAGACGCTCCTCTATGAGGTTGAGATACTTGAGAAAATCGATGATCCAATAGAGAAAGTCAAGGGGCTCATAGAGCTTAGACTCCCAAGAATTGACCTAAGTAAGGTCACAATTGAAGTAGGGGAAAAGGATGTTAAGGTTGTGTTTAAAGACCCCGAAATCGACAAAAACACTTTGATTCTCGGTGAGATACTCCTTGAAAGCGATCTCAAGTTCATAGGGTATGAAGAAGTTGAGTTTGAACCGAGTGTAGAGGAGCTTCTAAAACCACCGGAAGAGAAAGTTGAAACAGAAGAAACACAAGGAGACAAAGAAAAGGCCGAAACAGAAGAAACAGGAGAAACAGAAAAGCCAGGTGAAGAACAGGAGGAATCAGATGAGAAGTCAACAAAGAGCACCAAAAAATCAAAGACTGTAAGAAAAAGAGCCGCCAGTACAAAAAGGGAAGCTACCAAAAAGATGGCAGAAGAAAGCCTTGAGAATGAAAGTGCATAATGCCATTGAGCTGTTTATTTTTACCTTCACAAGGTGCAGAGCATAGAGACAGGCACAAAGCAATGCCAAACCTTTTATTTCCATTATGATAAACATTTAGCATGAAGCTCCAAAAAAATCCGTGGATTCTCTATGCACTTTCGCTGGTTTTCATTCCCCTAACATGGCACAGGGGAAACAATGTCTTCCAATGGGCGGCTTATGATATCCTCTTTTATATTCTCCTGCCATTACCCTTGGCCTATCTGTTAGGATTTAAGCCAGAAAGCCTCGGTTTTCAGCTTGGAAAAAAAGATGGATACAAATGGTTTGCAGTTCTTTTTTTGGTATCAATCCCAGTGAGCTTCTATGGTACCACGGTTCCTGCCATGAAAAACTACTACCCAATTTTTAGCTATTCTGGGTGGTCAGATTTTCTTTTGAAGGAGACAACGGTTGGATTGATAATGCTTGCTCATGAAGCGTTTTATAGGGGGATTTTATTGTTCCCCCTGGCAGAAAAGAATGAGTGGCTGGCAATTCTTGCCCAAGACCTTCCCTACACCCTCGTCCATATTGGCAAACCCGGTGTTGAAATCCCCTATGCCTTTTTTGCAGGAATCCTCTTCGCTAAAATGGACTTGAAAGGACAGAGTTTTCTTCCAAGCTTTTTCCTTCACTGGCTTGGTTCGGCGTTTTTTGATATATTGTGTGTTCTACTCTGAGTTCTAACCGTTCCATAGCCAACAAAGAGCACTTTATCCGGATCAAGGGCTTTAACGACCTCCGGTCTGTGGGTGATTATCACCGCCGTAATGCCGGCTTCACGAATTATCTCGCTGACCTTCTTTGCAACCCTCATGGCTGTCAGTGTATCAAGGTGCGCAGCAAACTCGTCCATAAGTAATAGATTCGGCTTCTCCGCAAGCAGAGATGCAATTTTAGCCCTCTCTTTCTGTCCCGTGGAAAGCTCACTAAACTTTGCCCTGTAAAGCACAGCATCGCTCAAACCAGAGCGATTTAAAACTTCAACTGCTGCATTCAGATCCTTGATTTTCCTGTAAACGTGCTCCAATATACTCTCACTTCCAAACTCCGGCTCAAATTCTCCAGGAATCATGACCGAGACCTTAACGTTTTCTGGCACTTCAATTTCTCCGCTTGTCGGTCTGTATTTCTCTTCCCAGTAACCTTTAGCCGCTCCAAGAATTAACCTCAGCAGAGTTGTCTTACCTGCACCGCTAGCTCCAACAACCACAATCAACTCTCTTGGTTTGATTTCAAAGTTGAGATTTCTCAGAACGGGTCTCTGAATAACCCTGTATCTTACTCCAAAAGCCTTCAAAAGCTTTTGAATTTCCTCAGGAAGACCTTTTATGTCAAGCTCGCTCTCGAAGACCTTGCTTACATTTTTGAAAATTATCGAGCTCTTTAATGGTTCAACTTTTCCATAGCTTGGCCTCCACAGTCTTCCGTCTTTGGGAGCATATGGGTCTTCTTTCAAAAATCTTTCAATGTATTCTTTGGCTTCATCAGTCAGCGGATAAAATAGAACAGGTCTTCCACTTGCAGTCTCCCAGAGGAACTTAAAGCCAACTTTTTCAAAGAAGGGATTATATCTGGCCATCTGAGCTATGGTCTCAACAATGTGTTTTCTTTTTCTCATCTCTGGAATTCTTCTCTCAGCTATCCACTCCAGAGCAGCTTTAACGCTCAATTGACCAAGTCCATCGGAACGGTAGTCCGGATGAACAACAACTCTCGCAATTCTCGCTCCAGCAGTGTTGCTCTCCCTTAAGGCTTGCCATTTTGCTTTCTCCCAGAGCATTGAGCGGGCAACTTTTTTAGGATATTTCTTCTTGAGCTCTTCATAAAGCTCCTTCAAAATTTTCTCTGGCCAGAATGCCGGGTGGAACCAGTCCTCTGGAAAGACCCTCTCACGAATGTTCTTCTCTATTTCACCGTTAGGCAACCGCCTGTGCATCAAGGGAATTGGAGGGTCAATTCTAACATAAGCTAATATTCTTGGCTCATATTCCTCTCTGTTCTCAAGCTCAAGGATTAAGAAGCGTGAGGCAGGGGTTGAGCCTTTAATCTCCAAGATGTGGACGTCTTCACCCCCACACTTCGGACATTTCTGCTTTGTATTTGCTTCGAAGACATTGCCACACCTCTCACATCTCCAGAGAGCAACTTTCTCCTTCTGAGATGCGTAGTGATACTGCTCAAGCTCCGCTATTGCCTCAAAGTCGCTCTCATAAGTTGCTTCCCTCGCCTTAATTTTATAGGTATAGAGCAGTTCACCAGTTAGCGGAGAATAGCGCTTTGCCTCATATTCCTTCCCCCACAATGGCCAAACTTTAATTTTATCGCCCTGATAGAACTTGTAAAGCTCATAATCATCAAAATCAAGAATTTTCTCACCATTTCTGACTTTTGGCTTCTCTTTCACATGGATTTCAACTTCATCTCCAGTTACAAACCATTGAGCAACACCACTCATGTAGAGCTTATACTTCTCTCCCTTAGCTTCAACTTCAAGAATTCCAAACCATCGGTGCTTGAAGCGTGGAATTTCACTACCAACGACTTTACCTCTAAGAATCATTGTTACCACCATCAAAAATTTACCTATTGTGTATTTAAGGTTAGTTTATGACTACCATAATGCATTTAATAACGCTAAGCTCAGCATCTTAATGGTGGCTACCATGGAGGACTCCTACCGGTGGATGGAGAATCTGAATGATGAGAGGGTTCTAAAGTTCATTGAGGATGAGAACAAACGCTTCAGGGAATTTATTGGAGATTTGCCAGAAAAGCTAATTGATGATGTGAGAACGTACTATTACCTGCCCAATATCTGGGAGGCTCAAATTACAAAGAGAGGAACCTTTGTGAAGATGAATGAAGCAGGAAGACAGCTCATAAAACTCCTCGAGACTGAAGAAATTATAGTTGATTCCAAAAAGCTTGAAGAAGAACTTGGTGATGAGGTTCTCCTTCAGGGCTTTACCGTTGACAGAGAAGGGAAAAGATTAGCTTATAATTTCTCAATTGGAGGAGCTGATGAAGGGATAACGAAAATAATTGACCTTAAGACTCGTGAAATCATTGAGGAGATAAAGCCATCCTTGTGGAATATCGTTTTCCTTGATGATGGTTATTATTTCGCTCGCTTTTACAGGAAGGAGAAAACTCCCGATGGAATGAAGCCGCCAGCAGAGAGAATTTTTCTGAAGAAAGGAGAAGA
>CAZAPD010000013.1:0-4332 GCA_964487115.1 uncultured Thermococci archaeon
AAGAGGCCCTGGAACGACATCCTCATCAACGGAATGGTCGCCGGCCCGGACGGCAGGAAGATGAGCAAGAGCTACGGCAACGTCGTCGCTCCCGACGAGGTCATACCGAAGTACGGCGCCGATGCGCTCCGCCTCTGGACGGCCCTTGCTCCACCTGGCGAAGACCATCCGTTCAAGTGGGAGACTGTCGACTACAACTACCGCTTCCTCCAGAAGGTATGGAACATCTACCGCTTTGCCGAGAGGCATCTCGCTGACTTCGACCCCGACAGCGCTCCGGAGGAGCTCGAGCCCCTCGACCGCTGGATACTCTCAAGGCTCCACAGGGTCATAAAGTTCGCCACCGAGGAAATGGAGCGCTACCGCTTCAACCTGCTCACGAGGGAGCTCATGACATTCGTCTGGCACGAGGTCGCCGACGACTACATCGAGATGATCAAGTACCGCCTCTACGGCGACGAGGAGGAGAGCAAGCTCAAGGCGAAAGCGGCGCTCTACGAACTGCTCTACAACATCATGCTCCTGCTCGCTCCATTTGCTCCGCACATAACCGAGGAGCTCTACCAGAACCTCTTCAAAGAACGCATCGGGGCAAAAAGCGTCCACCTCCTCGAATGGCCGAAGTACGACGAGAGCAGGATCGATGAAGAGGCAGAGAAGCTTGGAGAGCTGGCGAGGGAGATAGTAGGTGTCATGAGGCGCTACAAGAACTCCCAAGGCTTAGCTCTCAACGCCAAGCTCAAGCACGTGGCGATCTACGCCACCGACAGCTACGAGATGCTGAAAGCCATCGAAAAGGACATCGCTGGAACTATGAACATCGAAAGGCTTGAGATAATCAAGGGTGAGCCAGAGCTCGAGGAGCGCATCACCGAGATAAAGCCCAACTTCAGAACAGTAGGGCCGCGCTATGGAAAGCTCGTGCCGAAGATAACCGCCTACCTCAAGGAGAACGCTGAGGAAGTTGCCAGGGCCATCAAGGAGAGTAGAAAGATCGAGTTCGAGGTCGAAGGCCAGAAGGTCGAGCTGGGCAAGGATGACATCGTGCTCAGGAAGGCGGTCTTCAGCGAGGGCGAAGAGGTTGAAACGGCAGTGGTTGGAGATGCCGTGGTGGTGTTCTTCTGACTTTTCATTTTTCAGCTTTATATGACGAAAGATCAGCAGTTGTAACATAGCATTGCGGCTTTTCTAAGGAGGATAACATAATAAACTTTACCATTGATTACCCGTGGAACAGAAATCCTCTTTAGGTGGTGAATTCTCTTTCTTTCCAGCGCAACGAAATCCAGCTCCCTTAAAACCTGCACGAAATCCTCCCACCTGATGTTGAGCCACTCACTGTATTCATCAAAAAGCTCCATTTCAACGACGAGGAACTTTTTTCCGTTGATCATGAATCTAATCTTTCTCTTTGGAAGCTCTTTCCTCAAGCGCCATCTCGCCTGCAAAGGAGCCTGAACTTCAAGAATTGCTCTTTCACTCGGTTTTCCTTCAACAAGAATCTTAAGCATTATCTCAAGGATCATGTTTATTCTATCGGGCACTCCTATAATATCCCCTCTGAGAGTAATCTTTCTCCTTTTGACTTTAATCCCAGCGCTTTGTAGGGATTCTCCAATTTTGGCAGTAGTACCTTTCTTTTCACCACCTGTATCGACTATACCGCCTATTATAAAAGCCTCTGCACCCAAATCCTCCCGGCTCAGTTCCTTCTCAGCCCTCGGATCAAGGAGAACAACTTCATTAATGTCTTTCTCCTTCAAAAACTCTGCTGTTGAACCCCCATAAGTAGTTATTTTATCAAGGGGGAAATTTGCAAGCGCTTTAAACTCTTCATTAACCCATGTTATAACCAGCCGCTCTCCCCAGAGATAATTCCGCATGACACCATAGCTCTGGGCGCATTGAAGAGCCACTTTGACCTTTTCCTTATGAGAATGCCTTTCCCAGTGCATAAGATCGATTATGAAATAAGGATAATCCGGAAGGGTCTTTCTCAAATCTTCAGGGGTTAAAATGGGTTCAAATTGATCAACAATATTGTTATGCACAAATGCGTATTCTGTCCAATGAACGAGATTCCCTTCCAGATCCCAAGCTATATATGCAGGTTTCTTCAGTCTGCAGATCGCTCCATAACCTTCAAAAACTGCGGTGGCTATTTCCTGAAGCTTATTTCTGGAGTTTCTTCTGGGTATTCTCTTAGATAGGCTACCGATTTTGTAGATACCCCGCTCCGCAAGGAGTTCTGCAAAAATTTCCCCAAGTTTTCTCATTGGCATCGAGCAGAAGAATGGAAAACAGGTTAAAAACTTATTCCCGGGCGAAAGATTTTTAAAGCTTCTCCAGTTTAGCAATATCGACGCCCCGGTGGTGTAGCCCGGTCAAACATGCGGGCCTTTCGAGCCCGCGCCCCGGGTTCAAATCCCGGCCGGGGCACCAGAATTCTACCGCCCGTCTTTCTAACAGCAGCTTCACCGTTACAGAAGGCTCTTCTCCAAAGAGAGCCGCCCTTAACAGGCTGTTAATAAAACGAGACCTTACCACGTCCAATCTGGCCAGTTCTAAGAGGACGTCTTGGTCAAGAGTAATGTGCACATCTGTCTTTTTATGGCGGTTCCCTCCATAATCATCCATGAAAGCCCACCAATTCTGACCTGCGCCCCACGTGGTTATTGCTGTTGCGGTCATGTGAATCACCAGATTTCTTCGACTTTGCCCATCTTGAAGAGCCAGAGCTTCCCGAGGTACTCCATTCTGTCAGCAAACTTCTTCGAGAGAATGTAAGTGTGGTAAGCCCCGCGACTGATGAAGCCAAGAGCCTCAAGCCTCTTGATGACGCGGAAGTAAAGGTAATGCTTCTCCGGCGGGAAGAGGTCCTTGTACTCATCCCACCCCATGCGACCGTTCTTCTTAATGTATTCCACAATCTCCTCGGCCATCTTTCTGGCTTCCTCACTCTCAAAAACAACCTCGAAGACATCGCGAGGTTGGACTAACACGGGCATTTTGATGGTTACAACATCTGGAAGGCGTCTTTTCCTCGGCATAGTTACACCACCTCAGTTATTAACTGCGACAGGCTTAAAATTATCAGTCGGGTTGCGGTTGACGAGTTGGGGTCTGATACTGCACGGTGGTGCAAGTATTCCGGATTTGTGCCGTTTGTCCGTGGTCATCCAAGGAAGATGTTTTGAAAAGACGGATAATATACGATGGCTGTTAGTATTCATGGCTGACTCCCCTCCCATATCTCAAGTACCTCCTGCTTCAGTTCAAAGAACCGCTCCGGCGAAAGCAGACCGGTGAACTCGTTGAAAATAACTTCTCCGAACTCTGAAAGCCTGATCATACTCCTCTTGTACTCAAAGGCCTTGTCGAGATAGAGCGGAGCAGTGATGATGTCGAAGAGGTTCTCGTAGCACTCGCTCTCAGTGATGTCAATTGAGCGCCTGATCCTCCAGTCCCTCCTCGCGAGCTCGCAGAGCAACCGCGCCAACTTTCTCCGCGAAACCCACCTGTCCAGGACGCCGAGGGCGAAGACGGCGTACAGCTCTGCACGGAGGAACCACTCGTTGCCGTCCGCATGGGCCTCCTCCACGGCCTCAGGAAGGAACACAGGATTAACCGAAACCTCACTCACAGCCATCACGCTCCCTTTTTGCTTTTGAGAGAGCATCAACAAAGACTTCGAGTGCTTTTCCCTTTGTGGCTATAACTAAGTTCGCAAACGCCTCAGCCCTTGCTTTTTCGAACTCAAACCTGTTTTTTTCGTAATATTCGTAAATTTCCCTTGCCAGGCTAACGAACTTTTGATACTGCTCCTCAGTTAAAACCATGCCATTCCAATCGTTAAAGATGTGGTTCTCCCCACCCATCCATGCATCCGTGAAATAGCTGTCCATAATCACTCTATCAGGCTTGAATATTTTAATGAGGATGTCAATTGAGGGAGTACTTAGCTGGTATAAAAGAAAGTCTTCGTTCTCTATGAGTTTCATGTAATTCGTTAAGATGTAATTCTTTGTGTAGTACTCTCTTATGTACCGCCCGAACTCTGAGAGAAACCCATCAAAACTTTTTCCAAAATTCCCCCACTTATGAGCCACGCCCCATCACCTCCCTAAGAGTAGGCCTAAGTCCGTCCTGAGGTCCTCCAAGCTCCTCGATACAATGAGATCATCCATGTCTAGAATCGCGTAATAATCCCGCCTTGGGCCGTCATGGCGCTTCTCAAAGCGAGGTTTCACATTCAGCACATCGAACAGGACGAACTTCTCCCCACCAATGCTAACAAAATAGTAAAGAGGGACCTTTAACATCCTGGCAACG
>CAZAPD010000014.1:0-27658 GCA_964487115.1 uncultured Thermococci archaeon
TGGCTCTACAGCGCTGCGCCATGGTAAGCTGTGCCCAGCTGGTGGCTATAGACAACCTGAGAAAGAAGCTCATGGCCCTGGAGAGCAGGGTGAGGCACGCGGAGGCCGGTTATCGGGGCTACTTTGACAGGGTGAAGTTCAAGGAGGATGAACTCAACAGGCTCCTGGAATACGATGCCAGGATGATAGAGCTGGCCGAGGAGATACTGAACGAGGTTAAGGCCCTGAACGGCCAGATAGCAAACCCACAGGCTCTGGGCATGGCCGTCCTGAACCTCGACGACAAGCTGATAAACTTCGAGGAAGTCCTTGGCAAGAGGATGAGCTTCGCGGCAGGTGAGTAAGATGGTGCAGGTCATAGAGTGGGTGAACCCCGGAGAGGACGAGATAATCTGGCGCTATCCCAACGAGGTCATCAAGTGGGGCGCCCAGCTGATAGTCCACGAGTACGAAGTGGCAGTCTTCATGCGCGACGGCAAAATCTACGACGTTCTCGGCCCCGGAAGGCACACGCTGACGACGCAGAATTTGCCACTCCTCTACAGGCTCGTAGGCGGTTCAAACAGCCCCTTCAAGGCGACGGTAATTTTCGTCAGCATGAAGCAGTTCCAGGGGCGTTATGGAGGAGAAACGCAGACGAGGGAACTCGCCCCGGTCAAGTACTACGGCGTCTACTGGTTCAAGGTCGCTGACCCCGTTCTCTTCATCACCGAGGTCGTCGGTGGCCAGAGCCTCTACGATACCCATGACGTCACCAGGTTCATACGCGCCTACTTCAACGAGGGCATGATGAAGCACCTCTCAGCTTACTCAATCGTCGATCTCTTCCAGAACCTCGACATGGTCAGCACTCAAGTGAAGGTCAAGCTCATGGAGGACTTCCGCAGGCTCGGCCTTGAACTGGTCGATGTGAAGATTGAAGGTGTGAACACGACCGACGAGTGGCGCCAGAGGCTCTTCTGGATAATGCAGACTGGCAATGCCCAGTATGTCATGCAGATGGACACCGCGAAGCAGGTCGCGGCGGAGCTTGGGAAGAGCGAGGGGGCCGCGATAGGCACGGGAATGGTGGTGATGCCCCAGCTCCTTCAGCAGCCGGCTCAACCAGCCCAGCCGGCACAGCCCTACGCCGGTGGGGGCGTTCCGCCTGCAGGATACCAGCAACCGGCACAGCCGGGAGCACCGGCTCAGCAAGCGGGCCAGGAGATATGCCCCTACTGCGGCAAGCAGATTCCAGCCGGAGCGCGCTTTTGCCCTTACTGCGGGCACGAGATCAAGCGCTGTCCCAACGGGCACATAGTCCCGGAGGGGGCGAAGTTCTGCCCGGTCTGCGGGGCGAAAATAGAGTGAGCTTTTTTCTTTACACTTTTTGAGAGCAACGTTCAGGGGCTCACTTCTCCAGCTCGCCCTTCAGCCTCAGGTACTCCTCCTTCGTGGGGGGAAAGTCCCTCGCCGATGCGAGAAAGGAGTTCACAAGCTTAACCTGTTGCCTGAAAACTTCGTCCGGGTTCTCTTTGAGTTTTTTCACATAGAGCCTTATGAAGGCCAGCCTTTCCTCCATGTCGCGCTTAGAAGGAAACTTCGACGCCGAGCTTTTCTGCGTACTCATGAAGGGCCCTCCGGTTCAGGTTCTCTTTAGTTACCCTTATACCCATGCTCACACCAGTAGAGGCTTCGGTGGTTCCCTATTTATGGCTTTCCTCCGGGGCGAAAGGGTTTTATCCTTTGAGGAGTAAGTTTAGATACCTGCCTAAGATGAAGTTGCAAGTCTCAAAAGCAGGAAAAAGTGCCTATGTTTGGTCTTAACGGGAGGTTGACGCAGATGCATGTTGCGCCGTCCAAAAATCGCATCGAAACGCTTAAGAAGAGGTACAAAAAAAGCGATTGGAAACAGGGTACGCCTGGAAAGGGATAAGAGAAATATTCCAAAAGGAGGGAAGAGCACACGCCAGGGAGTTCGCTGGTCTCATCAAAAGAATTCTGCCGACCGCAAATCCTGTGGAAATTCAGGAAAAGTATGCCGGAGGGGGTTCGGATATGACAAGCATTACGGGTATGAAGACTTGCCGCTCCACGATACAGCCAGACTGAACATCTTGGGAAAAGTCGCATCAACAATACTCGCATAATAGAAGACGCTGCTGCAGAGCTTGTCGAGAAGAAAATAATAATACCCTTGCTGACGACCCAGAAAAGGCTACCCTATGAAGTAAAGCCGGAAGAGATTGAAAAGAGGGTTCGGAAAGTAGCAAAACAGTATAATATCCCGGAAGAGCATTCGGCAAAAATCGCGGAACTGATCTGGACACTGGCGCAAATGACAAAAGAAGCGATCCCGGAAATGACGGAAGAAGAGGAAGCAGCAGTGCTGGAGGATACAGCAATAGGTGGACAGCACGGATATATGAAAAATACGAGCACAATAAAGGAGCTAAAGACACACTTTCAACTAGATGAATCCGCTTTCGATAAGTATGCGCATGAAATAACGAGAATTGCAGAAGAACTAGAACAGATAAGCCCGTTCAAGGAGAAAGAGTCCCATAAGGACATCATGACCCGGCTCAATGGGCTGGAGCGGGAAATAAAAGAACTGAAGGAGATTCTGTTAGAGATCCGGTCAAAACTGGAGTGAGGGCGTTATAGTTTTTCCTCAATGTAGACCCTTATCAGCTCCTTCGTCGCGAGCAGGCCCTTGACGTGCGGCCTCTCCATGCCGTGGCTGGCGTGAACGCCGGGCCCTATTAGGGCAACCCTGAAGTCCCAGCCGGCCCTCAAAGCGGCCGAACCGTCGGAGCCGTAGTAGGGGAAGAAATCAACGACGTGCGGTATGCCCCTCCCTTCGGCAAGCTCGATGAGCTTCGTCGTCATCTCGTAGTCGTAGGGGCCGCTTGAGTCCTTGGCCGCTATGGAAACGGCCGTCTCCTTTCCGGCCACCCCTTCGCCAACCACGCCCATGTCAACGACGAGGAGCTCCTCGGTGGTGGGTGGATAACCTGCCGAGCCGCCGTGGCCGACCTCCTCGTAGGGCGAGAAGAAGAAGGCCACGGGAAGTCTTTCGAGGGCCTCGGCACCCAAATCGAGCATAAGGTCTATCATCACAGCCACGCTCGCCTTGTCGTCGAGGAAGTGGGCCTTGACGAAGCCGTTCACGTACTCGAACTTCGGGTCGAAGGCTATGAAGTCGCCCGGTTTAATACCGAGCTTCTCTGTATCTTCCTTCTTCTCGACAAGCTCGTCAAGCCTTATGTACATGTTCTCCTCCTTGCGCTCCTTCTTTTCAGCTTCCCTGTTCACGTGGACGCTGGGGTTCCTGAGGAGGAGCGTTCCACGGTACTTCTTCCCCGAGCGGGTTATTACCGTGCAGTACTCACCCTCAAAGGCTGGCAGGAGAAGGCCTCCAATCCTTGTGAAGCTTAGATGCCCGTCGGGCAGGATTCCCTTCACCATCGCGCCGAGGGTATCAACGTGCCCGCTACGACGAGCCTTGGCTCTGGATGGTTGCCCGCTATCAGAGCGCCCTTGTTGGTGTAGTACGTTCTGATTCCTGCCTCGTTGAGCTTTCTCTCTATGTGGGCCAGAACTTCCCTCGTGTAGCCCGTTGGGGAGGGTATCTCAAGGATCTCCTTCAGAATCTCGACCGCTCGCTCCATTGAGACCACCGTCTAAAAGAGGGAAAATATGTTAAAAATGAAACGGCTCAGTCGAGCCTTCCATTGTTCGGGCCGATGAGGGCGTAGTATTTGTTGCCAGCCCAGAGGTAGAAGTAGTTGTCGTACCGATTGATGTGGCAGTAGCAGTAGTCCTCACCATAGAGTGCATCTGGAGTAAATGGAACTTGAAAGCTCTGATCTAAGGTCAAACTCGGATTGTCGGAGTAAATCGTTGCATTGTATATCCTCAGCTCCTCCGGCAGAGCAACGACCAGCTGGAAGATGTAGGTGTTGTACATCAGGGAGAAAGCCTCTACGTCCCCTTCGATACCAACTCCACCATGAACATCGAGAGACGGGACGAGCTTGTCGCCCTCGTAGACGGAGCGGATGTCGAGCCAGTAAAACTTCCCGTCGCGGAGAAGGGTCACGATGCCCTCGTGGTAGTTGTAGCTAACCTCGCCGGGCAGGTTTTCGGAGAGTGTGTAGAGGTGCCACTGACCGTAGCCGTATCCTCCGCTGGTGTCGAGGTAGTAGAAACCATCTCCCGCCCGTATTATCAGGCCATTTCCGTAGTAGTCCCTGAACACACCGATAATTTTTCCGGGCAGTGTGAAAGTCCTCGGCTGGACGGGGTTTAGCCCTTTATCGTCCGCGTAGTAGAGGTCATCGTCGGAGTAGGTGAAGATGTACAGCTTATCATCCTTCCAGGCTACGTAGTTGTTGTAGTCGCCGCTCGCTATGGCCGCAACACCCTCTGCACCGATGTTCCAAGAGACCCATTTGGTGTAGTTCTTGACCTGAATGGAGGCGTCTCCCTTTTCTTCCTTCTCACTCTCGTAGTCGTAGGCCAAATAAAGTCTCCCGTCAGGAGAAGCAAAGAAAACCTCGGGACCGTAAAGGCCCATCGCAACGTCTTTGACCTCCGCCGGAAGGACGTAGGCCTCGCCGTAGTACGACTGGGCAACGTCTTCTCCATCGGTGTACCTGTTCTTCAGGCCCCCACCGTCAACGCGGTAGAGGATGTTGCCGACTGCAAAGTATCCCCACGAGAGGTCGGAGACTTCATAGGTAGTCTTTCCGATGAACCAGGGTTCAACGTTCCTGAAAGTTGGCTCTCCTTTGACCTCGACGGCCACACCCCTGAGCTTATCAAAATCGACGGTCTTTACCGTGAAGGCGCTGAAGAGGTCTCCACCCTGTGGGGCCTGGGTTTCGGTGGTAGTTTCGCTTTTCGTCTCAGTTTCCGTTGTGGTTCCCCCTGATGTTTCACTCCCCGAGTGCTCCACGCTTACCTTTATCCAGTCCATCTTGGTGTAGTGGCCCGTATACCAGCCGTAGGAATGGATGAAGAGCCTCACGTACTTCGAGCTGTAAGGTGCCGCCCTGACGCTCCCCACTTCCTTCCCGTTGAGATAGTAGGTCACCCTTCCGTTTTCCGTGTTGTAAACTATCCTCTCGGTGAACCACTCGTCCCACACCGGTTCGGTCGTAACGTAGTTCCCGGAGTCTCTCCAGTCCGGCCCGGTGAGGGCGAAGCCGTCCTTTACGGGAACGTAGTTCTCTTGGGGCTCGTAGTAGTAGTGGTAGTAGTGAACCCCGAAGAGGAACGAACCGAACCAGCTCGTCCAGTAGCCAGAAATCTCTGAGGGAGGCGTTATCTCTGAGTAGTTTGTCTGGTAGACCATCAGCTCTCCCTGAAAGTACTTGTTGCCGTAGTGGACGAGAGCCTTCCTT
The DNA here is from genome assembly GCA_964487115.1 of uncultured Thermococci archaeon. Taxonomy (GTDB): domain Archaea; phylum Methanobacteriota_B; class Thermococci; order Thermococcales; family Thermococcaceae; genus Thermococcus. Next base: position 5,391 of record CAZAPD010000014.1, read on the forward strand.
TCAATAACAACGATGTCGCCCCGCTTTACCTCTATCGGTCTTGAGGCAAGGTAGGGCCCTCTGTCGGTCTCCTCAACGGGTATTATCAGAACGCCATCTTCGATCCTCACCTTGTCGTAAGCCGGCCTGTTCGTTTTCCACTCCCCCACGAACCATCTGGTCGTATCAAGGTCTGTGAAGTCATCGAAGAACGCCCCTTCGGGGATCGTTTCCGTGGCCGTTTCTGTTCCAGAGCTGCTGCCGGTGTTTGTCGTACTTTCCGGCTGTTCTGTCTGGCTTTCGCCCATTGTGGGGCTCCCGGTTTTTTCTGAAGGCTGGGAGCCCTCTCCAACGCATCCACCAATCAAAACCACCAACACCAAAGTCAAAGCCAATAATGATTTTCTCATTGTTTCATCTCTCCATTAAACTTTAGCAAAAGAAAAGAAAGATTACTCAAAGTCATAAGCATACCCATTAACGGTGAATGCAAAGGCTTTACATCCGAATTCATTGCACGCTTTGACTGTAACGTGATAGGTTGTCTTATGCCTTCTGGCCTCAAGTTCTTTGGCATCGGCATATTCAACGGCTTTCTCCGTAACGTAATCGAATGTTGCATCCACAATTTTCTCCTTTACCCAGTCAAGAATGCCCTTCTTGAAAGCCTCTTTATCGAACTTTGCAGATTCTGGTGTGTCTATGCCTTCGGGCTTTTCTGCCCCTTCATCTTCAGGGATAAAAGTCTCAACGCCGCCGACTATCGTCTTTATGCCTTTTGCCGTCGCCACCATGCCGTAGATTATCTTCGATCCTAAGCTCTTGGCTTCAACAGCTTTAGCCGTCAGCAGGCCGATATCTTTGCCGGTCTTGAGAACTTCTACTCTGTTCTCATACTTCGTGTAGATTGTCCCCACATCAGATTCACTCGCTACTGTGTAGCGATGGGGGATTATCCGGGCGTAGAAGAACTTCAGCGGCCGGGTTGAGCCGAAGTCGATGACCCTCCTCGGCTGGCCGTTCACAAGCGCGCCCGGGACTATTATGGTGACATTTTTGCAGAATCTGCACTTAAATGTTAGCTTCCCAACGTCCAGATAGTTGCTCCAAGTGGCATTTACAAGCTCAACTTGAGGCAGAGTTTTGTACTTGAACATTACATCATATCCCAAGTCTCTCCTGTGTTCACCATAATAAACTGATACATGGAACTCCACAAAAGCCAATCCCACATCGGTGAAGTTTTTAAGGGTAAAGGTTTTTGTGAAGGTGTCCCCCGAAACCTCTGTGTACTCTGTCAAGCGGGAGTAAAATCCAATTTTCTCTGCGGGGATTTCTTCTGTTCCATTATCTTTGATGATTTTCATGGGATGAGCTTTAATTTCGAGTGTGATGCTGTCAGTATCAAGTATCATCGTTGAAATTCCCGGTTTTATCTTCTTTCCGTTTATCATAAATTCAATGTTGTAAACTTTTTTCTCCCTATACTTTGGTGCACTCTTTATTTCTTGGATTTCTTTATATGTGGGCTTTTGAACTGTAGAGAGTTCCTTAGGACGGCTTTCCGGATTTGTGGGGTCGGTTCCGGCTTCCTTCTCTTGGAAATCTGTAAACCCATCTCCATCCGTGTCGGGCCTAAGCGGATCACTATACCTCCAATATTTGTTTTTGGTAGGTATCGTAAGGTTGTTCAAGGGAATATTATGAGGATAATCCTGCCACAACGAAATGACCCCAAACTGACCCATCTCCTCATAATCTGTTAAACCGTCCCCGTCTGTATCTGGACTCTTTGGATCGGTTCCAAGTATATGTTCATAATAGTCGGATATTTCATCTCCATCGCAATCACGGTAGTAGGCACAGACGTCCTGTTCATTCACAAGATCCCCATCTATGTCATCCTTAACTGGAACTGGATCCTCTGAATCTATTATTCCATCGCCGTCGCTGTCCGGATCGTTTGGATCGAGGATCAGAGAAACCAATCTTGCGTTTCCAAACATATAGTCCAGATTGATGGGTTCGTTGGGGTTTTTTCTAACAATTACAGTATAGTGCATCTCTTCGTAGTCGCTTAACCCATCACCGTCGCTGTCGTACTTAGTCGGATCAGTTGGGATACCGAAGTAGCATACTGCATTATCACTGTGTATCTCCCCTCTCTCATATTTCTCTGAATAATTTGCCGTATATAATGGGTTAAAATAACTGTGCATCCCAGTGCGAATGTATCTTTGAGGAACGCTAAGCAACTTTAAGTCCAGCTCCATGTAATATCTTAACTCCCTCATAGTCGGGACGCAGGTATATGTGGTGTTAAGGACGTTTGAGACAAATGCTCCCCACCATTCGTACTCATACTTATCAGGCACTGAATGTCCGAGAAGTGCACTCAAGTTTTCAGTCTTTTTGAATTCATAAATCAGCTCCGGCAGAACTTCATTAAAATCGCTTATGCCGTCTCCATCCGTGTCCTGTTTGAGGGGATCAGAGCTGAATTTAAGCTCAAGGTTGTCCGGTAGTCCATCACCATCGGTATCGGGGTTATAGGGGAGCGTTCCAAGCTTGAGCTCTTCGCTGTCCGGAATGAAATCACCGTCGCAGTCAGTTGTCAAATCACATGAGTAGTGATGAACTCCTCCATATCCGCTTACAAAATAGTGCTCATCACCATCCTTAATACCATCTCCGTCTTCATCTGGGTTGAGGTATCTTTTCATGTTTAAACCATGATGCTCCCATTCAAATCCATCACTTAGCCCATCACCATCGGTGTCTGGATTCGTTGGATCCGAAGGGGGCAACTTATAGACCTTTGGCAGTTCAACGAGCTCAAAGTAATCCGTCAAACCATCACCGTCGGTGTCCTTTGAGAGGGGGTTTGTACCAAGTTCGAGCTCCTCCCCATCACTTAATTTGTCGTAGTCGGTGTCATCATCAAGTGGATTGGTGCCGATTTTAATTTCGTAGCCGTCTCCGAGACCATCCCCATCGCTATCAAAGGCAACCCATAACGTGCCGTAAATGTTGCGCTCGTCGTAATCTGTTAAGCCGTCTCCATCCGTGTCAAGGTATGCATTTTGCTGATTGTATGCTGAAGCCTTTAAGGGAGCGAGCAGCATTATTAGAAAGACAAGGATGGCTGTTTTTTTCATCCCTCTCCCTCCGTCCAGACGATTTTGCACTCATCGGATGATAGAAACGTGACATAGTCTCTCTCTATGCTTTTGCTTTCTCCGTTCTTTGTTATTTCCGCGGAATAATGATACTTGCATGCAACGAGCTCTATATTCGCCATGGCACATTTGGGATCACTTATCTCAAGTTTTGAAAAGTCAACTGCCTGATAGAGAGCTTTGTGAAGCTCAATTAGAGATTCATTATCGACAATCCCCAAGTCGAAGTAATCTAAAATCGGCTGTTCATTTTTTACAGCATTATAATAAGCCTTAATAACCTCTGGAGCTTTTTGGAGGCACTCTTGCATTTTCGGTGGAACGAGAGACATATTTACGGCGTATGTCTCGTTAAATATCTCAACTTTTTCAATGCCCTTTTTGAGCTGAGGTGTTTGGGTTTCTGTTGCAGTAGATGTCTGAGCTGTGGATGATGTTTCAACTTCCTTGGATTGGCTTTGAGTTGGCATGAGCTGTTCTTTTTGAGTGCATCCGCTTATGAGCAGTATTGCCACAAGAAGGAGTATGGAGATGTAAGTTTTTATTTTCATTTTCACAAGATCATCCTCCTCATGTGGGAGAATTAACATTAATCCACCGCAGAAACCCCACCACCTACAATATATTGCCCTCTCTGCTCTTCATTTTTTCATACTTCGCTTCGGTAAGACGTATCTTAACCTTGTCCTTTGGCTCAATGCGCAGCGTCCGTGCTTCGTAATCCTCACGGTCTTCCCACCAGCTTCTCTCCTCCTCTTCCTCATCATAATATTCATAGTGGAGGATGTACTCAATCTCGATAACTGTTTTCTTTGACTTCCTAAATAATCCAACCTCTACCTCCCTTTCTGTAACTCTGTTTATTTCATACCATTCATTACCAACGTGTATTTCCGGACTGTATGACTGCAGTTTACTCCATTTCTTAAAAAGCTCTTCTCCAGTCAGTTCAAATTCAACATGCTTTAGATTTTTGGCAATTTTTGCGGCGGCATTTTTCATCTTATCTAAAAATCCCATTTTTTTCACCACCCCAACCCCCGGAAGGTAGCAGGTATTACATGTGTATCTTACTTCCTTACTAAGTCACTTAGGGTTTATTTGCTTTTCTCCAATGAATATTTGAACGGATAGATTGCTTATGTTAAGATGCCATCATTTAAAATTTCCTTAAAGGTTGTAGAAAGACTTCCCATACTGGGATATTTTTGATCAATTTAAAGTACTGGCTATCCATTCAAGATATCATTATAATTGACTCCTCCCTACCCTGAATGGCCGAGCTTTCAAAAAAAAAGTAAGGAACACCGGAAGCCAAAGGGTGCAGTAAGAACATGCTCATGCATGACCGATAAATTTTTATATACTAAATACACTAATTAAGTACAGAAAAATGTACTACAAAAATCTGTACCTGGTGGTAGCATGGAAAAAGATCTGAGAGCTCAGCTTGAGGAGCTGAAGAAAAGGCTGGAGGTGCTAGAGGAGAGCATTGATCCCGTTGATGAGGTCATGCTTTCCATAAAGGTACGTCTCAGGAAAAAGCTTGAAGCTGGAAGCCTTGAGCTTGATGAAGTTAAAGCCTCACAAATTCTCAAAAGCCTCGCAAATCCAGACAGGATAAGGATTCTCAAGATGCTTGGAAATAAGTCTATGACATTTAAAGAGATAAAAGAGGCTCTTGGAGTTGAGAGTCCGACCGTTTCTCATCATCTTAAGCTCCTGAAGAGAACCGGAATGATAAGAAGCGGTGAAGGATATGAAATTACTGAGAATGGACGTTTGCTTTTGCGTTTGCTTGAGATAATAACTGCCCTCGGGGAGGTGGAAGAATGAATTTTGAATGGAAGGTTGAAAATGAGAGCCCAAGATTTAGGATCGCTGAGTATCTAAAAGGCATTACCGCACTCATGCTAATCCTCTGGCTGTTTAAAGGGCCGCTGAAGTTAAAAGAATACAACGATTATATAGTCTATGTAATAGTTGCCCTTATATTTGCATTTGAGTTGCTAAGTGTTGGCAAATGGTTTGGGATAACTCTGAGTGGAGCAATATTTGCACTTGCCAAGGGTTCCTTCTGGACGAGCGTCTTTCTGTTCTTTGGAAAATGGCTTGGCATGAGCAGGGAGCTCTACAGCTATGCAGGAACAGCCTTTGCCTATGCAGTAGTCCTGTCAATAGCGGGCATTTTGATGGCCAGATTTGATGAGAGGAGAATGGATATTAAGGTTGAGAAGAAGGCCTATGAGTTCAATGGAGCAGATTTCGGAGATGTTAGGCTGAGTGGAAAGGGAAAAGTATACCCCATCAAATTCGGCAGAAGAAACGTTGGATGGATAATAGAGGGCGAGGTTTCAGTTGAAGCCGAAACCCCCCTTGGCAGTGTTACCAAAAAGCTCTTATCCCCTGTTGCAGTATGGACACGAGAAAGGATAGCAGGAAAGAAGACTTCTCCAAATCCCAATTTTGTGACAAAAGCAAATGGACTCATGAATCCCGAAAGGCTTTACAGGGGGAGAAAAAAGAATAGTATTATCGATCTCGGCTTCCTTAAGGTTTATGAGGGTGAAGATTTTGAATACGTCAAGCTACCGTTCATAGAGGTTATAGAAACACCGAGTGGTGAGGAGGTGAAGGTGGGACCGATACACATCCGCGAGGGTAAGCCTTCAATGCCTCCCAGAGAAATGCTCACTATAAAGGAGCTAACTAACGGATTCCAGCTTACAAAGATTGACCAAAGACTCAGAATTCAAACGGATGAATACTCCATAGAAGTCAATGGAGACAAAGTGCTTTACAGAAGTGGAAATGAGAGTCTTTCCCTTGGAAAGGATCATGTTTCACTCCGTTCGGGGGATGTATCCATAACCGTGGGTAGAGGTAGGGCAAAAATACGCATCGAAGATGTTGTAATCTCCGCCCATGAAGGAAAGGTACGGATAAGGGTTGGTGGAAAAACCCATACAATAGAAAACAAAGATGCTTACCGTCTTGTAATAAAAAAAGCAAAGGAGATAGTAGAAGAGCAGAGCATCGAGCTGATAGAAGGGTTTGGTATAGATAGAACGCGCCTCAACAGACGTGTTAAGGAGCTCCTTGATGAGCTTATGAATTACATTCGGTGATGGGGATGCAAATAGAGTTCAAACATGAAGCAGAAGGCATTGAAAAAATTACAGTTACATCCAAGGGTGCAGATCTGAAAATTGAAGAATGGAACGGGAGATTCATCAAAGTCACAAATATGAGGGCACTAAGAAACAATAGGAAACTCATCCTACTGGCTGAGGGCGAGGATTCTATGCTTAAGGTTCCCGGAAACATTCCTCTAAGCATTCATGTGCTTGGTGGTGATGTGGAAGCAGGCAACTGCAGGGTCAGGGAGATTATCCTTAATGGAGGAGATGCTCTGCTGGACAACATTAAGCTTGAAACTGCAAAGATAATGAGCGGCGATTTGAAGGTATCTTTTGGAGAAATAGATGGAGATGTTTCCATAACTGCCAACAACGGAGATGTCATGCTGTTCCTTGGAGAAGAATTTGATGTGGATGTGAAATTCAGAGGAATCAACGGTGGCTTGAAATTGATAGGCCTCAACGAAAAGGAGATACATGGAGGTATATTTGAAATCAATGCCTCTGTCATCAACGGGGAATTAGTAATCTACCGTGGAGAACATGAAAAAATTGAGCCGCAGAGAAGTAAGCTCCATCTGAATGAAGGAAGTTCATACATTGCCGCTGGAGAAAACTGGGCAGAGATAAGGATCGATGAGGTAATGATCTCAGCAAAGAAAGGAACAGTTGTCATTGACACCGGAAGTGGAAGGCATGAGGTAACTAATCCAGATGCATTCAACCTGATATCAAAGTGGTGTAAGAGAAATAATTGAAAACTACAGTGATGACAGGAAAAGAGCTGTTAGAGAGCGAGCTTGAAAGGCTCATAGATGACCTCATGGAGTATATGGGGTGATTGTGATGGAAATTGTAGCTGCTGGAGATAGTGGAAAAAACATTACTCCACGAAAGGCTGTGAAAAGAAAAAAGCCGCTTTCCACCTGCAACTTTATCTCCCGGAGGGATCAGTATGATGTTTGAAAACATAAGGGAAGTTGAAATAAACTCTGTCAATGGGGAGATCAACATTGAGGCATGGGATAACAATTATGCTGAGGTTAGTTATATCCCCCATGGAGAAGTGGAAGTAGAGATTGAAGAAGAAAATGGCAAGCTTATAGTCAGAGAGAAACCTAAGAAAAGAAAAATCCTGGGAATCTTCTCCAAATCTTCCAATGGATGGGCTGAAATAGAAATCAGGATTCCAAAGGGCATTCCGGTAAAAGCCAGAAACGTTAATGGCGAGCTAAAAGCCAGAGGTGTAACATTCAAGGAGGCCATAACAGTAAATGGAACTCTGGAAATTGAAGGATACAGTGCAGAGAGACTGAGTTCAGTAAACGGATTCATCAAGGCTCATTTAGCAATTGCCGGCCCGTTAAACGTTGCAACAGTAAACGGAAGTATTGAAGTAACTATAGAAGAACTTGAGGGTAACGTCACTCTCGGAACTGTTAATGGAGATGTTAAACTTTACCTCACAGACTTCTGTGATGCAAAGATATCAGTGAAAAAGAGAGTGAATGGAAATATAGAACTGGTCGGTATAGATGAGGAAGAGCCTGTTATTGGTACCGGAACATTCGAGGTGAGTGTTGGTACGGTCAATGGTGATGTAAGGGTAGAACTGATCTGATGTTATTTTTTGTTTAATACTTTATACAGAACTAAGGGGGTTAGCAGAGATGCTCAAAGAATTGGGCCGGAATTTCTGGCTTTATACTGTCGGAAGGTGGATATCACAGGCTGGCTGGGTTATCCAGGATGTTGCGGTTCCGCTCTACGTGCTCGATAAAACTGGCAGTGGTGCTATGATGGGCCTCTTCGTAATAGCGGAGCTAACTCCAAGACTGATCATGAATCCCATAGCTGGAGTAATCGGAGACAGATACAACAGGAAGCACCTGATGGTTGGATTTGATCTGGCGAGAGGTGTTCTGCTCTTCGGTGTCATAGCATTTAATCTGCTTAACATTCACCAACTGCTCATGATCCAGGTTCTCATGAGTATTATGGGCTCATTCTTTTCTGCCGGGATATCAGGGATGTTCCCTGACTTAGTAAGAAAGGATCAGCTCGCTCAGGCCAATTCAACGCTCCAGAGCGGTGGACAGATCATAAGGATCATTGGTCCTATACTCGGCGGTCTAATCTATGCCCTCGGTGGGATAAGGTTGGCGATTTTCATCAACGCAGTTAGTTTCTCCGGCTCCGGTCTCTTTGAAATGCTGATCGAGTACCACTGGAAAACACGGAAAATCTCAGACATCAGTGAAATATGGGACGACATGCTGGAGGGATTCAGATTCATAAGGAGTTCAAGGAACCTACTCGTGCTGGTTAGCTTTGCGGTTATTCTCAACACACTCCTAAATCCCGTCTTCATAGTGATACTGCCCTATCTTTCAAGAGTAACTCTACGCCTCTCATCGGTTCAGTTCGGCAGCGTCCAAACAGCGGCAACAATTGGAGCTTTGACTGGAAATCTTCTTATAGCAGGAAAGTTCAAAGAAAGCTCAGAGAGGCATCTCTTCAAAGCGCTCTTCGGTCAGCTTGCAGTTATGTTCCTTCTCGCTCCCGTTGCACTCCCTGCATTCAGGAGTATAGCATACCTCATGCTTCCCATAATCTTTGTGGTCTTTGGAATCTTTAACACCCTCGTCAATATACCTATCTTTGCCAAGCTCCAGAAAGTCGTGCCGAATGAGGTACGTTCGAGATTCTTTTCAGCCTTTGAAACCATGATAATGGCTACAACCCCTCTGGGGATGGCAGTAATAGGATTCCTTCTCGATATCGTGGATATATGCACCCTAACCACAGTACTTGTTGCCCTCAGTTTCTTGATTTCAGCCTACTACTACATTAATTTCAGACAAAGCGTCATAAATCTGGGTTCTGATATTGAGGGGGTGATTGCGTGAGCCTCAATAGAAACTTCTGGCTTTTTGCAATCGGACGCTTTGTATCCCAAGTTGGCTGGGCGGTACAGGAGGTTGCTTTGCCACTTTACATCCTCGACAAAACCCACAGCGGTTCAATGATGACACTCTTCGTACTGGCCGACATAGTTCCATCACTTATAATCATGCCTTTCGCAGGAGTTATTGGCGACAGGTACAACCGCAAGAGGCTCATGGTATGGTTTGATATCCTCCGTGGAATTCTTCTCTTCAGCATCATAACCTTTAATTTACTTGAAATCTACCAGCTCTTAGCTGTTCAGGTCATCATGGCAATTATGGGGACGTTCTTCGGTGCAGCAACCAGTGCAATGTTCCCTGACCTTGTCGAATCTGATGAGCTTGAGAGAGCAAACTCTGCTGTTAGCTCCTTCTCAATAATAGCCCGTCTCATCGGTCCTGCTCTCGGTGGAGTCATATATGCCTTTGGAGGGATAAAGCTTGCACTTTTAATAAATGCGATCAGTTTCTTTGGTTCTGGTCTCTTTGAGGCGCTTATACACTACGAATGGAAAACGAGAAAAATAGAGAACATGAGAGAGGTAATTATAGACCTCAAGGAAGGACTCTCCTTTCTCAGATCAAGTCATTACCTGATGGTGCTCATGGGCTTTGCTCTTTTTATGAATGCAGTCGGTCAGCCCTTCGGAGCGGTTATAATGCCCTATGCCTTCAGGGAGGTCCTAAAATTCACAAGTCAGCAGTTTGGTCTGTTAGAGAGCTTCTTCATGGGTGGCATGCTTCTTGGCAATCTTCTCGTTGCAATAAAACTTGGTAGAAAAGCTGGAAAATACTTCTTTAAAGCACTGGTATTCAATGGAGTCATGATACTGGCCTTCATCTGGGTGATTTCACCACAAGCCAGGCTCTCCAGAGATATGGCCTTTCTGACTCTGGCAGGCGTTGGAGTGTTCTGGGGCATAAGCAATGCAGTTGTTAATATCCCCCTTCAGGCGAAAATTCAGCGTGCCATCCCTACAGAGTTGAGGGGTAGGGTATTCTCCGCCCTAGCACTTCTTGTGAACATCTCTTCGCCACTTGGCCTCATTGCAGTCGGACCGCTCATAGACCGCTACTCAGCATGGTCGGTTTCACTCGGTGTGTGGATTATTCAGGGTATGGTAGTGGCCTATTACTACATTAAACACAGAGAAGCTTTGCTTCAGGAGCAGGAATATGGGGGAGGACAAACGGGAAACAAAGCTATTTAATCTCTTTCAGCTCCCCCTCCTTCTTTTCTATTGCCCTCGCCATGAGGAAGAGCAGGTCACTGAGTCTGTTGAGATACACAAGGGCATTCCGACCAAAACCATATTCAATAACAAGCCTTGCAACAGCTCTCTCCGCTCTTCTGGCTACTGCGCGGCAAACATCGAGCTTGGCACTTGCGAGAGTTGAACCCGGCAGAACAAAAGCCTTAAGCTGTACTTCTGCCTCGTAAGTATGAATGAGATCTTCCAGCCATTTAACTTCGCCTTCACCAACCTTTGAATATTCCCCCTTGCTGGCTATTTCCGCCATCAAATCATAGAGCTGAACCTGAATTTTTTCAAGAACTCTGCCCATCTCATCAGGTACATAGTGCTTAGCTTCACCAAGAAAGCTATCCAGTTCATCTATGCTACCATTGGCTTCCATAGCCGGCGAGAACTTAGCTACCCTCTCTCCAGTGAAGAGTCCGGTTAGACCTTTATCTCCAGCCTTTGTTGTTATTGCCATAATAATCACCTCTACCATCTATCAACTTGAGATTTATTAGTTTACTCCTTTCGATATTTAATGGAAAAGGATTTATACTTAAATTTCCTTCTAAAAACTTGGTGGTTCCATGAAGAGGTTAGCACTGTTTTTAATTGCGGTTATGGTATTGAGCGTAATCCCAGCGGCCTTAAGTGGAGTTGCCGCTGATGAACAGACATATCCAGAGAAAACCACCCAACTGCTACCAAAAGCCGATGCATATAGTTATTATTACAAAGGCACATCATTTTCATGGAGGAATTACCATGCATATTATGAGAAGCGTGAATTAGCTATCGGAAATTCCAGTTATTATAGTAAAGAGAGAGCATACCTGAAATTTAACCTCTCCGAACTTCCACCGGCGGCAGAGATTTCTTCGGCTCAGATGTGCGTTTATGTTGCCTATATTAAGTATTTTGACACACCTATGGAAGTCGGTGCCTACCCAACCACAGACAATTGGGTCGAAGATGCAACTCCTTCTCCCGTGCCGCAACCCGGAGATTTACTGGATACAAAAACACTTCAGAAAGGCTGGGTCTGCTGGGATGTTACATCATACATCCAGAACGAGTTCTATAACGGAGATAAAATCGCCAGTATAATTCTAAAACTGGTTGATGAGGGCATTAACAATTACGCATGGATATATTCAAGGGAAAACTCATACAATCAACCTTACCTGCAAGTTGATTACTATATTCCAATAAGCATAAAAGAACTTCAAGCTCCAGAAAGGGCGATTCAGAACTACAACAACAAGATAACGGTTGTCCTCGAAAATGGGGGAAAAGCTGCCCAGAACGTCACTTTCTTGCTTTATATTGATGGAACAGCTGTCATGAACGAAACCCTTGAACTCCCGGCAGGAGGGGATAAGGTAGTAGAATACATCTGGAATCCTCTCGTAACAGGAAAACACGAAATTAAGGCCGAAATTGAGGGTTATGACTTCAAGTCCAAGGAAGTTGATGTCATACCCAACCCCGACAAAATAGCAAGAATTATGTCCACGTATTACCTCGGCATGTACACCAAAGAATGGAAGTCTCTAACCCCGCTCTATGAAAACTTCACACAGCTACTTGGAAAGATTAGACAGTATAATATAAGTATGGGTGAGTTTGAATCCGAGATTCTCAGCATCGAGGGACAACTGCAGTTAATAAAGCAGGAGTATCAAAAGTACACGGCCCTCAGGAGGTATTCCGAGGTGACAGGCTCCACATCCCTCTCATTTACGGCAATGAGGCATATAAGGAGAGCCGCTTTCCTGAGCAAGGGAATGAAGGATAAGCTTGAACACCTCATACCGCTGATGGAAACTGCAGTTAAGAAGGCTGAGAGTGGGGAGACAGGAGTAACAATCAAGGTCACAAAGGTTCTCATCGATGCCTCTCACAATCAGTACTACAACCCAACGAAGAGCGACAGCAACGGAATGAGCACATTCATTTCAAAGATTGAAAATGAGCTCGGCTGGAAGGTGGACATCAACACAGAACCAATCACATATGAAAAACTGAAGAACTACAATATCTTTATACTAACCAATCCCAGCAAAGACATAACAGATGACGAGGCACAGGCCATTCAGAAGTTCGTTGAAAACGGAGGAGGCCTCTTCATTCTCGGAGAAAGCTATTATGGGCATGTGTACTATAAGAGCCTTAACAAAGTTGTAGGCAAATATGGAATTGAGTTTAAGAATGACGAGCTTATGGACGATGATAGGAACACAGGCAGATCATGGTTCCCGCTTGTGGGACTTTATAACCTCAAACACCCTGCAATGAAGTTCCTGAATGAAACCCATGAGATGCTCTATAACGGCGATACACTGGACATCAGCGGCGATGCTGTCTGGCTTATAACAGGATATGAAACCGCCTACGCAGAAGATAAAAATAAAAACGTGGTGAAAGAGAAAGGCTCAAAACCTGTAGTTGCTGCAGCTGTTGAAGTTGGCAGTGGGAGAATCGTAGCATACGGTTCAAGCAAAGCTATAAGCGACGCATACTACCAGAGATACATAAACACGAACTGGCCGTTTGTTAAAGGAGTTCTTCTCTGGCTGGCTCATGCCAGCTGATCCTTTCAATCCTTAATTTATTATTTAGATATATATCGAAGCAGAAAGATTCTTATATTTAGCAGAACAGTTATGCTGAGGCAAGATTTGAAGAAAAGAACGGAACAGAAGTTGTCATGAAGAATGGTAGTCCAGAAGGACTCGAAATGGTCATCAAAGACATAGGTAATCTTCCCAACGCATACGGCACGAGGAAATTTGATGACGAAGTATGCAAAATATACTGGAAAGCATTGCAGCATTAAGAAGAGACCTTTATCATATCCATTGGTGGGAGGTAAATACGCCTGTCTTCACTCCCTATGTGCTCGTGAAGAGCGTGGAAATAACGAAAGCCACGAAGTAATTCTATTTTTTCATTCTCTTTGTCAAGAATTTAATAATTTAAAATGACGTTGAACAACGTTATTTTGATATATTTCCATTTTCCATGGAGAATTTCTAAAATAATATCGAAGGTAAGGATATTTTTACGATTGTAACAAAATCCGTATATATTTCTCCCACGTCAATTATTTTTGGCGGTTGAAATGGTTGTGGGAAAGGATTACAAACGTATGAGCGTTGATGAGGTTTTAAAAGAACTTAAAACATCGCGAGCAGGCCTTTCTTCAGAGGAGGCCAAAAGAAGGATTGAAATTTATGGTCCAAATGAAATTCCAGAGAAAAAAGTCAACCCTATAATAAAGTTTCTCTCCTACTTTTGGGGCCCAATACCGTGGATGATAGAAATAGCGGCAGTATTATCAGCAATAGTCAGACACTGGGCAGACTTCTGGATTATAATGATACTGCTGCTGATGAATGGAGTAGTAGGATTCTGGGAGGAACACAAGGCAGAGAACGTTATAGAATTCCTCAAGCAGAAAATGGCTCTCAAAGCAAGGGTTCTGCGAGATGGAGAATGGAAAATCATTCCTGCCAAAGAATTGGTACCGGGTGATATCATAAGGCTCAGAATGGGAGACATAGTACCGGCAGATGTAAAATTAATCGACGGAGATTATTTAATGATAGATGAATCAGCCTTAACCGGGGAATCCCTACCTGTGGACAAAAAGATAGGGGATATTGCCTTTTCAGGTTCACTCGTTAAAAAAGGCGAAATGACTGCAGTGGTCACTGGAACGGGCATGAATACATATTTTGGCAAGACCGTCCAGCTTGTTGAGAGCGCCAAGACAGTGAGCTCCTTCCAGAAGATGGTCATAAAAGTTGGGGACTATCTGATAATTATCTCCCTCATATTAGTGTCAATAGTCTTTTTAATGGCAATACACCGACATGAGAGCTTAGTAGAAGCCCTCAGGTTCAGCCTTGTACTAATGGTTGCGGCGATTCCAGCTGCAATGCCTGCTGTCCTATCGATAACGATGGCGATAGGAGCATTAAACTTAGCCAAAAAACAGGCTGTTGTTACGAAACTGGTGTCTATCGAAGAGTTAGCGGGAGTTGATGTCCTGTGCTCCGATAAAACCGGGACCCTAACGAAGAACGAACTAACTGTCGGTGATCCAGTTCCGTTTAATGGATATACCGAAGCAGATGTTGTTTTGTATGGCGCCTTAGCAAGCAGAGAAGAGGATAAAGACCCAATTGATCTGGCAATAATCAATGCTCTGGAGAGATTCAAACTGAAAGATGTTATAAAGAAATTCCGTCAAGTTAAATTCAGGCCTTTTGATCCAGTTATAAAACGCACTGAAGCTAACATTACAAATGATGAAGAATTCAGGGTCGCTAAAGGTGCCCCGCAGGTTATCCTCGACATGTGTGACGTTACCGATGAGGTTAGGGAAAAAGCGACAAAAAAAGTCGATGAACTTGCTGATGAAGGCTACAGGGCATTGGGAGTTGCAAGAACTAAAGGAGACAAATGGGATTTTGTTGGTATAATACCACTCTTTGATCCCCCCAGGGATGATGCCCCTAAGGCCGTAAAGGAAATCAGAAAACTCGGAGTCAATGTGAAAATGGTGACAGGAGATCATATAGCTATAGCCAGGCACATAGCCAAAATCCTCGGATTGGGAACGAAAATAGTTTCCATGAGTCAGCTGCTTAAGGCAAAGAGGGATTCTGAAGTCGAAAGGCTTGCTGAAGAAGCCGATGGATTCTCAGAGGTCTTCCCAGAACACAAGTTCAGGATTGTTGATGCCCTTCAGAGAGCTGGACATCTCGTGGCAATGACAGGTGATGGAGTAAACGATGCACCTGCCCTCAAAAAGGCGAACTGTGGTATCGCAGTCTCTGGAGCTACAGATGCTGCAAGAGCAGCTGCAGATGTTGTCCTGCTCCAGCCAGGTCTCTCGGTAATAGCCCATGCCATTGAGGAAGCCAGAAGGATATTCCAGAGGATGGAAAGTTATGTTATCTACAGAATAACGGAAACCATCAGAGTTCTGTTCTTCGTAACCTTTGCGATTCTTGTCTTCAACTTCTACCCGATAACGGCTGTCATGATAGTATTGCTGGCACTCTTCAATGATGCCCCGATACTGGCTATAGCATACGACAATGTGATCACACCAAAGAAACCAGTTAGCTGGAATATGTATAAAGTTCTCGTGCTTTCAACACTGCTCGGGTTTGTAGGAGTTGTGAGCTCCTTTATGTTGTTCTACATAGCGGAAAGAGTCCTTTTCCTTAGCCGGCCCGAGATACAGTCGTTCATTTTCCTTAAGCTGGCTGTCGCAGGGCACCTTACAATATTTGTCACAAGAGCAAGAGGGCATCTATGGGAAAAACCCTATCCCAGCAAGCTCCTCTTCTGGTCTGCAGTTGTGACAAAGATCCTTGCAACTCTTGTCGTTGTCTATGGAATCTTTGTAACACCAATAGGTTGGAAACTTGCAGGCCTTATATGGGTCTATGCACTGGCATGGATGCTCATAATTGATGAGGCAAAGGTCATAATCCTCAGGAGGATGGAGGGTCTCTAATCCTCCTCCTTTTGTTTTTTATGTAACATCCAGCATCTCCAATCCAAGCTTTTTGATCAATGTTTTATAGAGTGAAAGCCATGCGCCCTCTGTAGTTTCTACCATCATAAAAATCCACGGACCAAGAATCAAGCTGAAAAGGACATCACTGAACCAGTGAACGTGAAGGAATAACCTTGAAAAGGCAACTAAAATAGCATACGCCCACCAGATGGGTTTGTATTTGGGAAAACGCTCACTCAGAAAACATGCTAAGATAGAAGCTCTCGCTGTATGTCCTGATGGGAAAGCGAAATAATCAGCATTTAACATGGCTTGGAAGAGAGGTAAAGATAGAGGGGCTTCATCCGGTCGTGGAACCTCAATTAAGACCTTCAAAACGCCTACAATTGCCATACCAAGAAAGAGCGAGACTATGAAATTTAAAGTAGAGCGGCTTAATTTTTTGTTCCTGCTTCTTCTTATATCCCACACAATGAAGATAAGAACATAGACTATAAAAATCCCGAAGCTGGCAGAATCTGTGATTAGACCTATCCCGGGAGACTTTACGAGAGGAGTGAGCATATAAACGTGCATATTAAGATTACTAAATAATCCGAGAATCTCGACCATTAGGAGAATGCCCACCACAGCTGTAAGCATCCAGAGTATTTTTCTCTTTTCTGAGTGCATGGAATAAGATAAAGAGGTAGATAGATAAGCTTTTCTCTCAAATCAAACCAGCCCCGTAAAGCGCATGATACGCCCTAAGCAAAGCTTGTTGAACTCTCTTTGGTCCAAAACGCCTAACTGCACTCTTAAGTCCTTCAGTATAGACTTTACGCAGAACAAAATCCACATCTTTTTCCAAGTTAATCTTTTCTTGATTTTCAAGGTAAAGCCCTGCTATCTCTTTCGGTTCTTTATAATTCAAGCTTTTTAACCATTTGAGGGGGATGCCAGTTTCATACTGCTTTAAAACCCTAAATCCAATAATAGTAACCTCATCGTCTCCGTAGAGCTCTCCATAAATCCTATTTAGGATCTTGAGAAGCTCTCTAACATTCTTAAACCCATCTCTATTTGCATCATCATCAGTAAGTTCCCGAACTTTTTTCTTGACTACCTCGGTAATTTGAACTTTAGCCACAGCAGTGTCATTGGGTCGAATAACGAGATAAACCTCACTGCCGGGTTTAGCTTCATAATTCCCATAACGAATAGTGGTTACTTTATCTCCCCTCAGAATTTTGGGTTTGTAAGAACTATCTATCAACAGGAACTTTCTTATCTGAATTTTCTTTTTCCTCACTATTTAGCACCTCTATGATTTCAGGGAGTTCCTTCAAATCCTCAATCGTAAAATCAGCATATTTAATATAATCCTTTTCCCTGTTCGCGTATTTCCCATACTTAAACCAGACAGTGTGCATTCCAACCTGTTTGGCACCGTAGATATCAGAATACAGCCTGTCTCCGACCATCAATGCCTCATCGGCTTTAACATTAAACTTCCCAAGGGCTTTCCGGAATATTTTAGGGTGGGGCTTCTTCACGCCCACAAAATCCGAGATAAGAACTTCATCGAAATAAGCATCAAGCTCCAGACGAAGTATCTTCTCCCACTGCTTTATGGGATTCCCATCAGTTATTATCCCCAGCAAAAGACCCATTTCCTTAAGCTTCAGAAGGATTTTCCTCACGTGTCTTACTTCCCTCAAATAGGCGAATTTCGTGTTGTGATATGCTATAACTCCTGCGGCAACCCATTTTGGATTGTAAGATAGATCAAGCCGACGAAGAAGATAATCAAAATGTCTGTCAAAGTTACTCCCATATTCATTTATAAGTTCAAGAAGCTCATTATATGCGGTATCAAAGTTAACTGGCATGCCATGTCGTATCATGTTCTCAATAGCATTTTTTCTCGCCATCTCAGCTAATCTCGATGTGTCGGCAATTGTATCATCCAAATCAAAAAATATCACTTTTATCATCCGGTCACCCCAGATTAATTGGCACATAAAATATTTAACTTTTCTCCAGCTTTATATCAAATCCAGATAAAACTTCGCACTTCTTGCTCTCTGCATCTGCTGGAAGTAATCATCCTCCTTAATCAGTTCTTTTATTAGGTCATCAAGCTTCCATGTAAGTGATGTGGGTGTTGTGGTTGCGAATATTACCCTTCCAAGATTTAAAGATCTAACCCGGCTGATTATGTCTTTCACCTCATTATTACTGACGTTATGCATGAGGAGGAATTTTTTAACATGCCAATTTCCGCTTCCCCTGAGTTTATCTGCCTTCTCAACGATCTCCTGAAGAATCCAGTCCCGGCAGTATTCCGGTATCTCATACACGTTAAACCCATCCAGCGTAGCCCTGAGTCCCTCCACCTCATCCCTCCCAAAGCCTATGACGAAAATTTTCCCTTTCATTTTATCAACTCCTTGATATTTTTTGCAAGTTTATTCATAACCTCAGCGGCTTTTCCACAGAGGAAAATGTCAGCGATTGGTGTTATACCGCTTTTTTCAGTATTTATTTCAATTACAAAGCCTCCCCCATCTTTAACAACATAAGGTATATATGCCGCAGGATAAACCACACCGCTTGTGCCGATAACGAGGACCACATCCGCCCTTTCAGCGAGCCTGAAGGCCTCGTCAAGGGCTTTCCCCGGGAGCAGCTCGCCAAACCACACGACGTCCGGTCGGAGAAGCGAGTCGCAACGAGGACACTTGGGAAGTTCCTTCTCGGTCAGGAACTCCTCCAGTCTCCCGCTCTCCTTGAGGTTTTCCCTATAGCTGCACGATGTACATCTAACGCGAAATATGTTGCCGTGGAGTTCGATAACGTTCCTGCTCCCGGCCTCGGAGTGGAGATCGTCGACGTTCTGAGTTATCACGGCCTTCAAGATGTCCATCTTCTCAAGCTCAGCCAGAGCATAGTGGGCGCTGTTGGGTTTAGCTTTTCGTACCAGGTCTATGCGCCATCTGTAGAACTCCCAAACGAGGTGAGGATCCCTCTTAAAGGCTTCAGGTGTTGCAAGCTCCTCAGGGCGATACCTCTTCCACAGACCGTTGAATCCCCTAAAAGTGGGAACACCGCTCTCGGCGCTTATTCCAGCACCTGTAAAAGCAATCGCAAACCTTGAGCGGGCAAGGAGTTTGGCTGCTTTCTTTATCATGTTTACACATACTCGGATGTCTTTAAAAATTCTGCCCGAGGTTGAGAGGTTTCCTGTTTCCCGCCGAAGAATCTTTGAAACAAGCCTCATGTTTCCGTGGGAGGGTTTAAATTGTATCCATGAATACATTTGGTTGGAGGTGAGAGAATGCCAGTGACCGATGGAGTTCCAAGAAAAAAGGTTACCACCTCACATGGACGTTACTACACCGAGAGGGTCGCACTCGCGAGAAGGAAAAAGCTGAGAAGAAAAGCCGCATTGATTCAGCTCATGAGGAAGCGCAAGGGCGTTGCGGCGATAAGAACGAGCACTATAAGGGTGGAGAAAGCCCACATCTCAAAGAACGAGGCGCTGGCAATACTGGTTGGAACCCAAATAGGCGCCGGCGTTCTTGGCCTGCCCTATGCGGCCAGCAAAGTCGGCCTGATTCCAGCGCTGGGCGTCCTCACAGGAGTCATGCTCCTGATGCTCGCAACGGCCTTCATAGTGTTACGGTTCAGCGCCGAGATGAACGGGGCTCAGATGAGCACGATAGCCCAGAGAACCCTTGGAAAAGCCGGCGGCTGGCTGATGTACCTTAGCATATTCATAATGAGCTTTGGAGCACTTCTTGCATACATCGCCGGAATGGGGAGCGTCTTCGCAAGCCTCTTCGGGGTCAGCGATACCCTTGGCGCGGCCATATTCTGGGTGCTGGCTTCCTTCGTCGTCTATCGGGGCCTTGAGGCGAGCGGAAAGACCGAGCTGATAATGAGCTATGTGATGCTGGCCCTCTTCATCGGCGTGACGCTGATGCTCGTCCCCCACGCGGAGCTTGAGAACGGCCTCTACACCGACCTCTCCGGAATACTGAGCATAACCGGCGTCGCCATCTTTGCCCTCGGCTGCCACACCATAATCCCCGACGTCTACAAGGGGCTCGGGAGCTACGAAGAGACCAGAAAGGTCATCGTGCTGGCATTCCTTATCCCAACGGCCATCTACGCGGTCTTCATGACAGCCTTCCTGCTCGTCTTTGGAATGGAGACGCCGGAGATAGCCACGCAGGGGCTTGAGCTCCTCTACGGCCACCTCGGCAGAATTGCTGGCAACCTCATCCCGCTCCTCGCAATAACGACGAGCTACATCGGCATAGCTCTTGCACAGCAGAGCAACAGCGAGGAGTTCGTAAGGCTTGATAGAAAAGCCGCGTGGGCTTTGACGGTGATCCCGCCGGCCATCCTTTACTTCGCGGGCGTCAGGAACTTCGCTGACGTTTTAGCTTTCGCCGGAGACACGGGAGACATGCTGGCCTTTATAGTATTACCGATACTGATGTGGCTCGCAGCGAAGCTTCGCTATTAATTTAATTTTTAATTGGCAACTTTTATGCATATTGACATTAATCAGTGCGGTAAGATTTATATCCTATCACCATAAAACTGTTCACGAGGTGATTTGGATGTATGAAGAATACCGGAACAGGGTTCTTGGTTTTGTTGAGGAGCACGAAAAATGGCGGAGTTCAACCATAAACCTGATTGCAAGTGAGAACATAACTTCTCCAACCGTAACAAGGGCCGTAGCAAGTGGTTTTATGCACAAATACGCTGAGGGCTGGCCAAAGCAGAGGTACTATCAGGGATGCAAGTACGTTGATGAGGTTGAACTCATTGGCATCGACCTCTTCTGCAAGCTTTTTAAGAGTGATTTTGCTGACTTAAGACCAATTTCTGGAACAAATGCCAACCAGGCTGCCTTCTTCGGCCTTACCCAGCCCGGAGACAAAGCCATTGTTCTTCACACCTCCCATGGTGGGCATATAAGCCACATGCCTTTCGGTGCTGCGGGAATGCGCGGTCTGGAAGTTTTCACATGGCCATTTGACAATGAAGCCTTTAATATTGATGTCGACAAAGCTGCCCAGCTCATAAGGGAGAAAGAACCAAAGATTATTGTCTTCGGTGGTTCTCTCTTCCCGTTCCCGCACCCAGTTAAAGAGCTTGCTCCAGTTGCAAAGGAGGTTGGAGCCTACGTTATGTATGATGCTGCCCACGTCCTTGGCCTCATTGCCGGAGGTCAGTTCCAAGACCCGCTTAGAGAAGGAGCAGATCTCATAACATCATCAACCCACAAGACATTCCCAGGACCACAGGGTGGCGTGATCCTCTACAAGAACTTCGGGGATGATGTTGCCAAGCTTCAATGGGCAATATTCCCCGGTGTGCTGAGCAACCACCACCTCCACCATATGGCTGGTAAAGCATTGACAGCTGCTGAGATGCTCGAATTTGGTGAGAAATATGCTGCTCAGATTGTCAAAAACGCAAAGGCTTTGGCTGAGGCCATGGCCGAAGAAGGATTCAAAGTTATTGGCGAGGATCAGGGATACACAAAGAGCCATCAGGTTGTGGTTGATGTTAGCGAGCTCCATGAAGCTGGTGGAGGATGGGCGGCTCCGCTCCTCGAAGAAGCTGGGATAATCCTCAACAAGAACCTCCTGCCCTGGGACCCGCTTGAGAAGGTCAATACTCCAAGTGGATTGAGAATCGGTGTTCAGGAGATGACGAGAGTTGGAATGATGGAGGACGACATGAAGGAAATAGCCCACTTCATGAAGCGCGTTCTGATTGACAAAGAAGATCCGAAGAAGGTCGAGAAAGACGTGTTCTACTTCAGAAGGCAGTTCCAGAAGGTCTACTACTCCTTCGATTACGGTCTGCCAATGAAGGAGTGATTTCTATTTTCATTTTTCTTCCTTTTCCATCATTTTGTTACAAATTCCCGTATGGGGATGCACCATTGAAGATTCAACCTCCTTCTCAGAGGGTATAATTTTCGCTGATGGAATATTCCTGATGCTTGGAGGAACGTGAAACTTTTCTGAAGGCTACAGTTACTACTAAGCCACTCAATACATCACTCAACCTCTGCCAGATATATAATGGTAGCAAAACTTTTTATCCCCTTGCAACATACCCTTCCCTCGGCTAAAGGGGTGAGAAAAATGGTCAAGTTCTGTCCCAAATGTGGAAGCATCATGCTCCCTGACAGGAAAAGAAAAGTCTTCGTGTGCAGGAGCTGCGGCTAT
>CAZAPD010000015.1:0-4077 GCA_964487115.1 uncultured Thermococci archaeon
TTCCGTGAGGAGGATAAGTGGATACTCAGCAGGCTCAATGGGCTGATTGGCGAGGTCACTGAAGGAATAGAGACCTTCAGGCTCACGAAGGCGACAAGGGCCATCTACAACTTCGTGGTCGAGGATTTGAGCAGGTGGTACGTGAGACTCATAAGGAAGCGCATGTGGGTCGAAGGCGACGACCCGGACAAGTTAGCCGCTTATTACACTGTCTGGAAGGTTTTCGACGTCCTGCTGAGGCTCATGGCGCCCTTCACACCCTACATAGCTGAGGAGATATACCAGAACCTCATCAGACCCTTCACTGGTGTCGAGAGCGTCCACATGCTCGACTGGCCGAAGGGCGACGAGAGCATCAGGGACGAGGAACTTGAGCGCGAGATGGAGTACGTCAGGAGAATCGTCGAGGCTGGCTCAAGCGCCAGGCAGAGGGCCAGGATAAAGCTCCGCTACCCTGTCAGGAGGATAGTCATAGAAACCGAGGACGAGACCGTGAAGAAGGCCGTCGAGAGGCTCAACAGAATACTCCGCGACCAGCTCAACGCCAAGGAGGTCATCGTCGGGAAGGTGGAGAGGGAGCTCGTAATAAAGCCCAACTTCGCCAAAGTTGGCCCGGAGTTCAAGGGCGATGCAAGGCTCGTAATAGCGTGGATAAACAACCACGGAAGGGAGCTCTACGAGAAGGGCGAGATGGACGTGGAGATAGAGGGCAAGACCTTCCACCTCACCGGGGAGCACCTCAGCGTGGAGGAGAAGCTGCCGGACTTTCTCGTCAGCGAAGAGTTCGAGGGCGGAAGGGTCTTCGTGGATAAGACCCTCACGAGGGAGCTTTTGGCTGAGGGCCTCGCGAGGGAGTTCGTCAGGAGGATACAGGAGATGAGGAAAAGACTCGACCTCGACGTGAACGACAGGATAGTCGTCACCATAGAGACCACCGACGAGAACCGCGAGCTCCTCAGCGAGAACCTCGACTACGTGAAGAAGGAGACCAGAGCTGTGGAGGTACGCTTCGAAGAGGTCAGGGGCTACGTCGTCGAGTGGCCCGAGGTTCAGGCCAAGATAGGGATTGAGAAGGTGGAGTGAGGTTTTTCCTCGTACTTATCTTCTTTTCCACTTGCAATTTTCTTACCAGAAGGTATAAGAATTTTTGAATATAACTCATACGGGGGATAACTACGTACATTATTTCTCAATTCAACAGAAAAATTAAACGGGAATTTGGATTTACCCTTCACAAGTACCAAGAGACCGTCGCCACAGAGCTGATAGAACACCTTGAAACGGGAGATAGGTTCATTACAGTCTCAATGCCAACTGGGAGTGGAAAAACGATTCTTGAGATGCTAACCGCAGAATACCTGCTCAGTCGGGGATACCACAGGGTGCTCGTCCTTGAGCCGACACGATTTCTCTGCGACCAGATGTAGCCGAAGTGGAAACGTCTAATGCCCACAGGTAAGGAATACGAGGGTAACTGTCTGAGTTTTTTAAGGGAATACTCAGTTGTTATCTCAACACCCCAGACAGCCCTAAAGTGCGTTTCGAACTTAAAGGATACGTTCGACGCGGTGATAATTGACGAGGTTCATCATGCAATCACTGGGAAGTACTACAATGAGCTGATTTCTGCACTCAAGCCAAAGGTCGTTATCGGGTTTACTGCATTACTGCCAAGTGAAAAAGCGTACAAAGCAAGTGTTAGTAAAATTGGAGAAGTTGTAGGCGAGTTAAGGTTGTTCCACTACGATTTTTTGGAACTTAGCAGAATTGATCCCGAATTTAGCCCACCAAAGGCCCTTGTCGATATCTTCGATTCAGACCTCAACGATGGTGAAACTGCGATATACGATATGCTGTACTTTGGAACCTTCCCCGGAGATGCGAAGATTATACACTTCCTTGAAAGAACCCTTTCCAGATACGGCAGAAAAGCGTTCTGCGAGAGCTTTCACAGGGCGTTAGAAAAAGGAAGGATACCAAAATCATCCCAAGCGAGCAAAGTTTTGGAGTTCTGCAGAAACGCTGAATATTCTCACAAAGCTCGCACGTTGCTCGACGTTCTAAGGGTGTACAACGTGAAAGAAAACCCAAAGTTGAGGCCAGTACTTGTTTTTACCTCTAGGAAGGCAACGGCGTACGAGTTTAGAGATGCAGTGATTAATAGGCTCAACATCCCACACCAAAGAGTTGGAGTACTAACAAGTGACCTCTCAAAGGAGATGAGAAAAGAGCTAATATCACGGGCCAAAAATGGAGAAGTCCACATAATAATTTCGACGCTGGTCGGTGAAGAGGGCGTGGACATCCCAGAGGCGGGGGTTCTGATAATGACCGACGTTCCAAAGAGCCCACTGAGGTTTTATCAGCGACTCGGAAGACTAATCCGGGTTTCAAGTCCAATGAGAACAAAAATCTTCATTCTTACAATGACTCCAAAAACCGAGGAATACGGTGATCTGGAAGAAGCAGTCTTGAACCTGTACTATGAAGGAGTTGACGTAAGTTACATCCTGCTCAACCTTGAAGAGAAACTAACCACCCAGAAGCTCCTTGACTACGTCAGGAAAACAATAGACATGCTGAACTCAAAATGGGCATCATATCTGCTACTAACGCAGAGGGACGAACTGGAAGACCCTGTGGAATACTATTTGAATGCCCTCAAGTCTAGCGAGAAGTTTAGAAAAGTACTAAAAGAAAGGCTCGGTGAGTTATCCGAAGAGGAAGTCGAAAAATGGGCCTTCATGATCTCCACTACGTTTTTCCTAAGGGCGTGGAGCGACGAATTCAAGAACGCCATAAAAGACATCGAGAAAATGCTAAACAGAGGAAAGGTGGTCAAAGATTTTGACAAACTAATGCGAACAGACAAACTGTTCTACTTCTATGATTCGGAGCGACTTTCAGACATGGTGTCCATGGAGCTTGAGAGGCTCAGGAAGTACTGCATAGCGAATCATGAATCATTCTATGAATAATGTCTTTTTCAGGTTCGATAGAAAAGGCTTTTTGAGGTTGTTCATGAACGTCTTCCCAATAGAAAATCTTGAAGACGTAATTGAAGAAATGAAAAGACGTCTTCAAGAGAAGGAGAGAGTATTCGGCAGTATTTACATTGAATCCCGCTACAATCCCAGCAGTAAGGCAATAATAGCCAAGGCTCACTTTTCTGTGTCCGGCAAAAATGGAATTTATCTAAGGCTGGAGCCCCAGTTTAACTACTACAACTTTACCTGGGAAAGCGAACTCAGGGAGAAGAAGCTTGAGCTAATTAGACTCAACGTTAAGGACATCTGCTACAGGGCCATAGAAAGGTACCTCGAACGCTACGTAGAGAGATAAAGACTAAACCAGTTTTCTAAGCTCTCTTTCAGGAATCCACCCCTATTGCTCTTTCAACCTCCCTAAGCTCCCGCTTTAGCTCCTCAAGTTCTTCAGGCGTTCTCGTCCCGAAGGCAATCATCAGAACATCTGGATTGCTCTTCTTTTTCTTGCCTATGAGCTCCCTCAAAAGCTCCGAGAAGCTCTTGTTCCCCTTCATCCTGACAAGCTCATAGTAAACGTCATCCGCTATGGTTATCGTTTTTCTCAACTTTTCCCACCTGTAAGTGCATGCATGAAATTTTAAAATTTGCCAGCAAGCATTCCCCAAGCAACCCACAGCTCCGCGAGGACGATGAGAGTCAATGCCAGCGCTGTCAGCTTTCTGCTCTTTCTCGGCCTGTAGAGGCCGATTATGCCGAACAGAAAGTTTAGGCCCGAAAGCTCAAGGAGCGAGACCACCAGCTCCGCGTTCCTTCTAAATGCCACCATCTTCCCAATAAAATCATCACTCGCTGGATAGTTTGAATGAAGCGCTATGAGCCTGACTGCGACGAGGACTGCCGTGCAGAGGAGGTTCTGCTTTATGGGAACCTCAATCAAAAATCCCCTGCCCGGCTCCCTCCCGGTGAAGAGCCTGTAGAGGGAATGGGGAAAGATAATAACCCAGATGACCATCGAGACTAAGAGAACGAAGAAGGCAATGATTTGAGCATTGAAGACATCCTTTAGGCAAATATAGTCTGCCGTGGGTTT